>CAKUMP010000201.1 GCA_934667795.1 uncultured Chthoniobacterales bacterium
GCTCAGGGCGATTATGACGCTGTTCTTTGCATGTATCATGATCAAGGACTGATCCCGCTTAAACTTCTCGCTTTCCACTCCGGAGTCAATGTCACTTCCGGCCTCCCGTTTGTTCGTACCAGCCCGGATCATGGAACAGCCTTTTCTCTCGCGGGAACCCACACCGCAAATCCGGGATCCATGATCGCCGCCATCACACTTGCCCATCAACTTCTCCTCACAAAAAAATAATTTTCACTTTTTTTAAAAAAAGTGTTGCAGGAAATCGGATTCTGTCCTACTTTGCCTGTCTCTTGAGGAGCTTTAGCTCAATTGGTTAGAGCGCTGCCCTGTCACGGCAGAGGTTGCGGGTTCGAGTCCCGTAAGCTCCGCCAGATTGAAAAAATCTGGCAAAAGGTCTTCACGAATTCTCCCAAACACTTATCTTGATAAAATACATCTGTTTATTAGATTTAGATGTATGGGCAGAACAAATATATTTTCCCACTCTAAAACTCCCAATTCTTGCGTGCTGGTTTCCGGAACTTGAATCGTCCTCCTTTACGCTGGCGAATGGGATCAAACAGGGAATCCATTCCCGCGGCCCGGGTTTCGTACACAATTTTCATCAGTTTCCCCAGCTTCCCCTTGGGGAATCCACGCATCTCCCACCAGGCCAGGTATTCAATCGGTAAATCATAAATGGGAACCCCATGCGGTGGGTATTTCTCCGGACCAAATTGCCCAAAAGGCATCGCCATATTGGCAATCTCATTCAATATCTGACGCATTTCATCCGCATCCCATGACTCCATCCCTCCATCCTAAAGAAATCTTTTCTTCCTGACGAAACATTTTTTCATTTTGAGAAGCGATTATGCGCGCACGATTGACCTTATTCGCTGAGTTTGCTTGAATAGAAAGATGCAGTCGCATTCTTCCATACGGGGTAGAGGAGCCTCGGAGAATCCACCTAACCGGTTTGAAAAACTTCAATACATACCGGACCCGGAGGCATCTGAAAACGCGCCTGCAGCCCGCACATCCTTTTACAAGGACCAGTCCAGTACGTTTATTTCCTACAATCAGAGTCCTGATGTCCCTTTTGCCGCAAGTGGAAATCCTTATCGCGGATGTGAGCATGGCTGTGCGTATTGTTATGCCCGCCCCACGCACGAATTTCTCGGGTTTTCTGCCGGTCTCGATTTTGAATCCAAAATCATGGTAAAATTCGATGCTCCGGAAATCCTGCGCAAAGAACTTTCCGCAAAAAAATGGGTCCCTCAGTCCGTGACACTCAGTGGGGTCACCGATTGTTACCAGCCCGCCGAAAAAAAATTCCAGATTACCCGACGTTGCCTCGAGGTATTTCTGGAGTTCCGTAATCCTGTTTCCCTGATTACCAAAAACCAGTTGATTACACGCGATCTGGATATCCTGGCAGAGCTTGCCCAGCACCAACTGATCTCTGTCTGTATTTCCGTTACAACGCTGAATCCCGAACTCGCACGGACGCTGGAGCCGCGTACTTCTTCGCCTCGCGCACGTCTGGAAGCGATTTCACAACTCCATGCGGCTGGTGTTCCTGTGGGCGTTCTGGTTGCTCCCGTTATTCCCGGACTGAATGAACATGAAATCCCGCAAATTCTCGAACAGGCAGCCCATGCTGGCGCATCCTATGCCGGGTACACTCTCCTGCGCCTTCCTCATTCCGTAAAAGACATTTTTATCTCCTGGCTGGATCAATACCATTCCGGCTCCAAAGAAAAAATCCTGGGCCGCATCAAGGAAATCCGTCATGGAAAATTAAATGATGCGACCTTCGGTGCCCGCTTCAAGGGCGAAGGCCCCCTCGCAGAACAAATCCAACAGCTCTTTGCGGTCGCTCGTAAACACCATAAACTCCTCGCCCAACGCCCCACCCTGACCACCTCCCTCTTCCGCTCCCCTCACAACAAACAATTGTCGTTCAATTTGTAAAGTCCTGGGCACACCGATCCCTGGGAGCGCCGACGTCCCCGTCGGCACTCTTGAAAACACGTCACAGCACTCCTAAATCATCCAGGATCTCTAATTGTATCTTTTCCATCGTGGCCGCATTTTCCGGGTCTTTATCGTCATGTCCATGAAGGTGCAAAAAACCATGAATCATATAAAGCAGCACCTCCCGTAACAGCGAAGTGCCGTATATCTCCGCATTTGCAGCAGCAGTTTCCACGCTGATCACGACATCCCCGTGCAGAAAAGTAATCACATCTGTTGCTGTAGGAATCCCCATAAACTCCCCATGCAGTTTTGCAATCTGCCGGTCCGAAGTCAGCATAAATGTCACTTCTTCCAGTTCCGGTAAAACATCCGGAGCGGCAGTGGACGGAAATTTCAGACAATTTGTGTATGCAAGCCTGGCAATTTCACGAATTTTCGGCAAAGGAAGCGGAAATTTCCTTTGTCGGTTTAAAACGATAATTTCCGGGTTCATGCGGAAGCCGAGCCGGACTCTTCACCCGCAGTCGAAGGAGCAATGGTGGTTGCAGGTTCATCCTCTTCCTTCGTATAAGCCACACGCGTATGCTTCATACTTAACAAAGTCGCTTTAAATTTCTCTTCAATAATCCGCAAATCCTTAATCGTTAAAGGAGATTTATCCAATTGCTGATTTTCCACTTTTTCTTTAAAAAGATCTTTAATCAACTGCTCGATTTTTTGTGGAGTAGGACGCTGCAGCGAACGCGAAGCACTTTCTACGCAATCTGCCAGACTGATAATCGCCGCTTCTTTTGTTTGCGGACGCGGCCCCGGGTATCTAAAAGATTCTTTCTTGACCTCCGGAATATCCTCTTCCCGGATATTCATAATTTTTCCGCCGATTTTTGCATCTTCCTGCTGCTGCACCGCACGACGATAAAAATACCCTACCAGGCTGGTGCCATGATGCTGTTGAATAATGTCGATAATTTCGCGATTCAAACGATGCTTGATGGCCAGATCCACACCTTCTTTCACATGCGCAATAATGATCAAAGCACTCATCGTGGGAGTCAGGTCATTATGGGGATTCTCCCCTTCCTGCATGTTTTCTGTAAAATAATTGGGCTTTACGAGTTTTCCGATATCATGAAAATACGCTCCGACCTGACAGATCGTCGGATTTGCTCCAACGGCTTCTGCAGCCGCCTGTGCCAGGTTCGCTACAGCAAAACTATGCTGATATGTCCCGGGAGCTTCGCGCATAAGACGCGTCAATAACGGGTGATTCAAATCCGCCATTTCCAGCCAGGAGATATCTGTTGTAATTTTAAAAAGACTTTCAAATGCAGGCAGCACTCCCCCCACCAGCATCCCCGTCAACAATCCATTTGCCAGAGCGGTCACAACCTGCCCCCCGACCGTTACCCAATCAATCGCCCCAAGCGAGGTGGGAACAAATGGTCCAATTAATCCAAATGCAAAACCTAATACACAAGTGACTAATCCCACAAAAAATCCGGCACTGATCAATTTATTGCGCCGCCTTACCTGCAAAGTCAAAAACACAGCAGTAAATCCTGATATCAGACTCATGACCAGAAAAACGGCATTGGTATTCTCCATCAGAATCGTCGCCAGCAAGCTCCCAAACACCGCTGCAAATAAGCCATGATATTTGCCCAGCAACACACTCAGAATAAGCGGTGCAAATGCCATCGGAAATAAAAACGGCAAAAAGTCTGCACGTACAATTTCTTTAGCATGAAGCACCAAAGACAGTTTCACCAAAAGAAGCTGCAAAAAGATCGTCCCAAAAATCAGCAATATCCGAGGGTTACTCCGAAAATCTTCTTTTTGAGTCAGCCATAATTGTGTCACGGCGGTCACCAGGATCAAGAACCCGATCAGGACACTTTTTGTCACTTCAGGCTGATTTCCGCTAAAGATCAAAAATGCCAGTCCTACCATAAACAGGAGCAACAAACTCCATTTCACCCCATAACTTTTTTCGAGCGTTTGCAAAACTTCATTGCGAGATTGTTTTCTGCGTGTTTTTCCACAGGCCAATCCTTTTTTGACCAGTTTTTTTCGCTCAAAAAATTTAAAAATATTCATTTTGAACTCCTTCGTGTTTTTGTCGTCGCTGAGGGCGAAAGCGTATCCGGCGATTGTTCCTTTAAATCCCCTTTTTCTTTATGCTGACGATGATTATTATAGGCTTTAATAATCGTTTGTACCAGCTCATGCCGGATGACATCTTTTTCTGCAAAATGCAAAAAGCCGATTCCCGGAACATTTTCCAGTGCCTGAATCGCTTCGAGCAGGCCCGATTGTTTACTTACAGGCAAATCGATTTGTGTCCTGTCTCCGGTAATGACACATTTTGACTCTGCGCCTAACCGTGTCAGAAACATAAACATTTGTTCCCTGGTGGTATTTTGGGCTTCATCCAGGATAATGAAAGCGTGGTTTAACGTACGTCCACGCATATAAGCCAGAGGGGCAATTTCAATGACCCCTTTTTCCATATATTTCTGAATTTCATCCGGAGGTAGCATATCCTGCAAAGCATCGTACAATGGACGCAGATAGGGATAAATTTTTTCATGCAAATCGCCAGGTAAAAACCCGAGTGCCTCGCCTGCTTCCACAGCAGGACGCGTCAGAATAATACGGTTTGTTTCTTCCTGCTTTAATGCCGCCACCGCCATGGCAACGGCCATATACGTTTTTCCCGTTCCGGCAGGACCTACCCCAAATACCACATCATTGTTTTTGATGAGATCCATGTATTTCCGCTGCGTCCCGGTTTTAGGCATGACCGCCTGACGTGTCCGCGCAAAAACCACCCGGGATTGATAAAGCCCGCTTAAATCATCCTGCACCGCTCCCTCTCCCACATTTTCTGTCGTATCCTGAGCAGGATCTAAAACGGTTCGTAAGGTGTATTTAAATTCCGATTTTTGAATATTGATCCCCAGCTTCTGGGCTGCTTCCAATTGTTTCA
>CAKUMP010000202.1 GCA_934667795.1 uncultured Chthoniobacterales bacterium
CAGGGACATTCCAGCTCGATTCCGGCACGATTACTCTGGATGGACAAAACATGACGAAATGGCCGGAACATAAACGCGCCGCTTTGATTGGCCGCGTGTTCCAGAACCCTTTCAGCGGAACCGCTCCCGATATGTCCATCGCGGAAAATTTCGCTCTGGCTTCTCGCCGTGGTCGTTCCCGCGGGTTTTCCTGGGCGCTCTCAAAAGAATTGATGGCTCCCCTGAAAGAACGTATTTCCATGCTGCGTATGGGACTCGAAGATCGACTCGATAATGCCATCGGTTCGCTGTCCGGCGGACAGCGTCAGGCATTGACGCTTCTCATGGCGACCTGGCTCAAGCCCAAACTTTTACTTCTTGATGAACACACCGCTGCCCTCGATCCAAAAAGTGCCGACCAGGTGATTTCTTTAAGTGATCAAGTCATTAAACGTGATAAACTCACCACCTTGATGGTCACCCACTCCATGCAACAGGCGGTGAGTCTGGGCGACCGCCTTATTATGATGCATCGCGGAAATGTACTCCATGATTTTCGCAACACAGAAAAAAAACGTCTCCGTGTGGAAGATCTTCTCGATCACTTTGAACAGGTCCGTCGTCGCGAACAGCTCGACGAGTCTGCTGCCCAGATGCTGAACAGCCTCTACGTGTAAGCCCGTTCCATCGCAAACATTTTACACCCCATTAACTTTTAAACTTTTAAACTTTTAAACTTTTAAATTTCTTTATCTGCTGACAAAAACCTCGGCAGGCGTTCGAAATTCCCTATCCTGAAAATACATAATCCTTAATCCCACACATCTTCCATGGACGTAGAAATCCTTTCACGTATCCAGTTCGCCTTCACGATAATGTTTCATTACATTTACCCCCCACTCAGTATTGGACTGGGGGTCACACTGGTTATCATGGAAGCAATCTGGTTAAAGACAGGAAATGTCCTTTATCATAATATGGGGCGCTTCTGGACCAGAATTTTTGCTCTGACGTTTGCGATTGGTGTTGCGACAGGGATTGTGATGGAGTTTGAATTTGGTACAAACTGGGCGACGTACTCGCGTTTTGTAGGAGACATTTTTGGCAGTGCGCTGGCAGCAGAAGGGATTTTTGCTTTTTTTCTGGAATCGGGTTTTCTGGCGATTCTTTTATTCGGGTGGAACAAGGTTGGACCCAGGATGCATTTTTTTGCAACGTCTATGGTCTGTCTCGGTGCGCACTTCAGCGCAATCTGGATTGTGGTCGCAAATTCCTGGATGCAGACACCTGCCGGCTTTCATCTGGAGCGGGTGATCAACGGTCAGTCAGAGCGCTTACCTCCTGATTATATCCTCCGCACGGAAGACGTACATCATGTTCGGGCAGTGGTCGATAATTTCTGGGAAATGATTTTCAACCCTTCGAGTGTCGATCGCATTATTCATGTCGTTCTGGGCTGCTGGCTGGCGGGGGCTTTTCTTGTACTCAGCATCAGTGCTTTTTATATCCTTCGGAAAAAGCATGAAGTTTTTGCTAAAACTTCTTTTAAAGTCGCATTTGTTTTTGCAGCAATTTCCATTGTGCTTCAAATGATCAGTGGCGATGCTACTGCACGAGGCGTCGTAAAAAACCAGCCACTGAAACTGGCTGCGATGGAAGGGCTTTTTGAGTCAACCGATAAAGCTCCCATGGCACTCTTCGGGTGGGTAGATGAGAAAAACCAAAAAACAATTTCACTGGAAGTCCCATGGCTCCTTTCTCTTCTTTGCTATCATGATCCTCATGCTGTCGTCCGTGGGTTGAATGATTTGCCACCGGATGAATTTTTGCGGGAGCGCCACCCGGACACCTCCCCTGCTTCTTATCCCGAGCTACGAAAATCCTACTGGCCTCATGTTAACATGGTCTTCCAATCCTATCATTTAATGATCGCCATCGGGACGGCACTTTTTTTACTGATCCTGGCAGGAGGATTTTTCTGGTATAAAGGCTGGTTGTTTCAGACAGACTGGCGGCCGGCACGTTATCTACTCCTCGCTTTTGTGCTTTCTGTTTTGGGGCCTCAAATTGCCGGACAAGCCGGATGGTTTACGGCCGAAACTGGACGCCAGCCATGGATTGTATATGAAATTTTGAAAACATCTGAAGGCCTTTCTAAAGTCGTGACAGCAGAACAGGTGCTTTTTTCCCTGATCCTCTTTTTCTTCATTTACCTCCTTCTTTTCGCGGCTTTTATCTATTTACTCACGCGGAAAATCCAGGCCGGTCCCAGTCCGGAAGATGAATCCGATGAAATGCCGGAAAACTGGCGTAAACATATCCGCAACCTCGATGCCAGTCGCACCAATGAATAATCCCTTTCCCCGAATTATTTAACGCTTATGGAGCTTCACATTATATGGTTCATATTAGTCGGTATCCTTTTTACAGGATACGCGATCCTGGATGGATTTGACCTGGGAGCCGGAGCTCTTCATCTTTTTTTAAAAAAAGACGACCATCGGCGCTATCTTCTGAACTCGATTGGGCCGGTATGGGACGGAAATGAAGTCTGGCTGGTCGTGGGTGGCGGCGCTCTCTTTGCTGCTTTTCCGGAAGCATACGCCACGGTTTTTTCCGGATTCTATATCCCGTTCATGCTTTTATTATGCGCACTGATTTTTCGCGCAGTCGCAATCGAATTTCGCAGCAAGGAAAAATGGCGCTGGTGGAGAAATTTATGGGACATTTCTTTTGCCTCCGGCAGTACAGCTTCTGCTTTCCTGATCGGTGTCACCATGGGAAATATCGTACGTGGAATTGCGCTCGATGCCGACCATGAATATGCAGGCTCTTTTCTGGATCTGATTCATCCTTACTCGCTTTTATTAGGTGTCACGACGGTTGCCCTTTTCACCATGCATGGCGCCATTTATCTTGCGATGAAAAATGAGGGAGAACTTCTTCTCTTGATCAAATCCTGGATCCCGCGTTTGATTTTTATTTTTCTGTTCTGTTATCTCACATTTAATATTTATACGCTCTTCGAATGCCCTGAGGTCGTAAAAACATTAAAAATACGCCCTGTCATTTTAGTGCCACTCATCCTTTCGCTTGTCGCATTTCTGAATATTTTCCGCATGATTCGATTGGAGCGTATGTTTGCCGCATTTCTTTCCTCCTGTTCCGGGATGTTTTTGCTCATGATGACATTCGGACTTACCTATTTTCCACATATTGTCTATTCCAATCCACATCCGGAAAACAGCCTGACCATCCTCAACGCAGCCTCTTCTACGCCCACGCTCCGCAACATCCTGGTCATCGCCCTCATTGGACTCCCTCTCGTTCTGGCCTACACCATCTGTATTTATTACATCTTCCGGGGAAAAACAAAACTAACCAAACACAGCTATTAGAAAATCCTACAAAATCGGACTCAGTAGTTTCAGAGAATTTCGGACAATACGTCGCCATAGTGGCACTTGATATAATTTTTCAAATGTCAGTTGGTCGGATGACGCAAGATAAACATCCTGTTGCCAGCGTAACTGACGCACGACTTCATCCTCATATAACACAAGGTTTAATTCAAAATTTAATTCAAACGAACGGATGTCAAAATTACTGGTTCCGACAAACGCAAATGCATCGTCCACCGTCATGGTCTTCGAATGAATTAATCCTGGCTGATACAAATGAATTTCTACCCCCATGTCTAACAGCTCTTCGTAATACGCCCAGGAGGCGCCACCCACCAGGATTTGATCGGATTTTTTCGGCAAAATGAGTCGCACTCTCACTCCACGCATCACGGCGACTTGCATCGCCTGCATAAATGCTGCGTCCGGAATAAAATAAGGAGAAGTCAATATCACATCCCGAGTGGCTGTATATAAAGCATACACCACCATCCTTTGATAATTTTCCACTTTGTCCAAAGGACCACTGGGCAATGCCTGAATCGCAATCCCCCCCTTCGCAGAGGAATCACAAATAAAATATCGATCGTCATCCAGAAATACATCGGTTTCATAATACCAGTCACTGATAAATACCCATTGCAACGAATGAATAATAGGCCCGCCTAAACGTAACATCATGTCATGCCAGGCTAAATCTTTATGCCCGTAATCCGCATTCACAATATTTTGTGACCCGGTATAACCAATTGTTCCATCCACAATCACCACTTTCCGGTGATTCCGGATATCCATACGCTGCGAAGCTAATTTTGTCCAATTCACTTTAAGTGCCGATTCAAATTCAATCCCCAGCGCCCGAATTTCATTCGTCTTTTCTTTGACCAATTGGCGAGACCCCATGTAATCGACCAATAGCCGACAAGTCACTCCGCGTTGAACGGCTCGTCCTAATGCATCAATCACTTTTTGGCCAGTCTCATCGTTTGCAAAGATATAAAACATCATGTGCACATAATGTTTTGCTTCATCGATATCCTGCACGATTTCTTCAATCACCCGATTTGTATCCACTAAAATCTGAACAGAATTTCCGCCCTGGATTTTACTGTCTCCCAGACTTTCAGCTAATTGCACAACGGGTTCATAATGGCTGGCAAGGTTAGGATGAATAATTTGCCACCCATCCTCCTCCAGAGCGCAGCGCAGCTTGGGAAGTAATGTCTGAAGTTTACGTGTTTTTGCTACACGCCCTGGCGACAACTTTGGGGTTCCAAACATCGCATACAGAATGACTCCCAGCCATGGATGGAAAAAAACCACTAACAACCAGGCCATGGCGCTATTGAAATGGCGCTTTCGACTCGTGATCACGATCAGCATCAAAATCATAATGATCGCGTTACTAATCTGATATATGAGCGGGATATATCCCGCATAGTCCTGGAACTCCATAGAATCTACGGATAAATTTTAATGGCTGGCTTGTGCATTGACGATATCTTCTTCTGCTTCCAGTCGCTGAACAACGGTTTCTAAAATGCTGACCCTCGCAAATTTTTTA
>CAKUMP010000203.1 GCA_934667795.1 uncultured Chthoniobacterales bacterium
CCACTAAAGGCTTCGCCTGAAGCCAGATGGGTTCAAAAATTCCATGCCTGCGCCACATGGGAGGAGAGCCAATCGGTAAATGAATATCAGAAGCTCCTGATTCCTGACCGATTTTCAAGTATAAATCAACGTGGTCGAGGACGTTTACTTCATTATCGACGTCTGAAATATTCTGCAGGGTTGAGGGTGTGGAAGTTGGTTCTGTCACAGTTAAATCAGTATATCAGGTCTTAGTTTTTTCAGTTATATTCCATGAGGGGAACTTAAGGAAATACCAGGCAACTTTATGGGAATTAAAATGTGCGGTTAAATCATCTTTATCTAATGTCGGGTGTATAATTTTTCACTAAACATCGAAATTTGCTTCGTTAAGTACGGTAATAAAAGCGGTTTGACCAGCGGAAAAATAAATTTAAGGCTCTGAAACAGTAAATTTGTTTCTTTTTTAGCAGAAGTACCCACATCCGCATGGTTTTGGACCGATTTCCCTAACTGTTTAGTCGCTCGTTTGTCTTTGACCGGTTTTTGCCGGCGAATGGAAAATACCATCCCCGCAAGTGCGGCAGCCATGACCCAGGTGGTAGAGTTTTTTCGAATATTCTGACGGATTTTCTTAGGGAAATTCAGGGAGTCGCGCGCTTCCCGGGTATCCAGTGTGACCAGTGCACGATTCGCCGCAATTTCTCTCAGGAGTTCGGATTTTTCAGTTTGGAGGTGGATCTCAGCCATTCGGAATCTTCTTTCAGAATTTGGGTGGTGTGTGGAAAACAGGGATTGTGCAGCAAGGATCGAGCCAGAATGACGAGAATGGTTGCTGCTAATGCGTGCAATACACCCACTCCCAGTGTAATCCACGCCCAATGCCAGTCCGTCCATGTTGCGATTAAAAAAACAAATGCCAATAGTAACAACAAATATCCAAAAATCAGTAATAAGGCCGCTATGAGAAAATAAATCAAAGCCCGAAGATACACTCCTAAGGCTTCTTTGGATTCTAAACCAATGAGCTTCCAGCGAAGTGTCAGAAATTCTAAAAAAGACGAGGCAAAGCGTCTCAGGCTTTCTCCGACGGGAGAGGTCCCTCCGGTCGATTGGAAATCACTCATAGGGCATTAATAAATAGGGGGTTGGATGAGTTCTCGCAGGCTCATAAATAGACGTCCCGCAGAATCTCAACAATTACATTCCGGGTGTGTTACTCGCTCTTTTCGCAGGTAACAGGTACTGCTTCTAGAAAGTGGTATGCCTATTTACGAAGAATCAGTCCAACAAGAAACCCTACACCAAAGGCTGTCAGGATTGCTCGGCTGGGATTATCGCGAACATAACGCTCTCCATCTTCCTGCCAGCTACGGGCACGCGTACGGGCTTCATCAAGCGCATGCTCTGCTTTCCCACGAAGCTCTTTCGCTTTTTCTTGTGCGTTCTCACGCAATTCCGCCGCTTTCGTTTCCGCTACCGCTTTTAACTCATTCGCCTTGATACTCGCAGCTGTACCAAGATCTTTCGCGGCTTGTTTTACTTCTTCGGCAGCTTGCTTTGCATGGCTTTTGCCACTTTCCAATTGCTCGTTCGCCGCATTTGTTTCTGGATTTAATTTTTTATTTGTGTCTTCGTTCATAATTTTCCTTATCTTCCGTAAGTATGCCATGCAGGTATCAAATTGGCAAGTCACCATTCTTTTTTATGCAGGAAAATGAGGGCAAAAGAAAATCTTTCCAGAAAATGTGTTCATTTGAACAGTTTTTCTTGACACTTTTCCAGAGTGCTGTTCAAATGAACACATAAAGCGATGAAATTGACAAAAAAACAGCAGCAGGTACTGGAGTTTTTAAAGGAGAAAATCGTCGAAAGCGGACACCCTCCCAGTACGCGGGAAATTCAGGAGCATTTTGGCTTTTCAAGCCAGACGGCTGCGGTAGGGCATCTAAAAGCATTGGAAAAAAAAGGAATTCTGACGCGCCAACCCGGGAAAGCGCGCGCTTTATCCTTACAAAGCGATGTATGGGAGGAAGAAGACTTCCAGCAAGGCTTCGGGACTTCTGTTCCACCTTCTGCTCTTGTTGGTGAGATCCCCTTATTACATGTTCCTCTCCTCGGTAGTATTCCGGCGGGGCAGGGTGTGGAAATGGAGGAACTCAAGGAAGGAACTCTGACTTTTGACCCACAGCTTTTTAAATTTTCTGCTTCTCGCCACTCGCAGAACGAAGTTTTTGCTCTACGCGTCCGTGGAGAATCCATGATTGATGCTCACATTCTGGATGGAGATCAGGTGATTCTAGAAAAACGTACCCCGAAATCCGGCGATGTGGTGGCTGCTCTCATCGATGGAGAAAGTACTCTGAAACGTTATTTATTAAAAAATGGTTCCCCGTATTTAAAAGCCGAAAATCCGGATTACCCGGATCTGATCCCCGCTCGTGAGTTACTTATCCAGGGCGTGATGGTTGGATTAATCCGCCACGCCTGGCGAAGCTCAGGGTTTTCCTGAATCACACGCTCCACATAAACATCAATCATCATTGTCCTGAAAATAAGGTTCAGGAAGCTCTTCCCAAAAGAAGATCAGGTTTGATAATTAAAATTACTTATTAAATAAAAATAAATAATATGAAAAAAACAGCAAAATATAAAGGGATGGATTCAGTGAACATGGGATTGCCGGCAATTCCTATTACAAAATGGATTGCGCGTTGGGTACGACGCCGTCCGGTACAACCGGCGAAGTATGAACAATTAACATTTCAATGGGACAGTCCGGAAAAAACAGACTGCAAGTGATGCCTTGGGAGCACTAACTTGTTTTTTTAATCCGCAGATCCTTTCCCCTCTTTTTCGGATCGAATGGGGCATATTTGGAGTGCGGCGGTTTCCGCCGCTTTGGATCATAGCGAATGGGATGTACGAACAACCATTGCGTGGCGAAACTCACACGTCGTTCGAACCAAAGCGGTGCAGAGCCCCGCACTCCAAATTCTTCCCGTGTGGTGGGAAAAATCTCTGACATGGGGTGTCCTTTCACCGCACATCTAAATTGGAATATTCGGTGAGAATATGATGGACATGGCAATCATGCGGTTCGGTGGGGATGGTGGGGAATAGTTGCTGATGGAAACAAATTCCAATCCGGGTGGCAGGCAGAGGAGAGGCGAGGAGGCGATCATAAAACCCCTTACCGCGGCCGAGCCGCGCTCCTTTAAGAGAAAATGCGAGTCCGGGGACGCAGATCAGATCAAGTTTTTCCGGTGCTATTTGAGGAAGAGAGGATTTAGGTTGCAAGAGTTCGAAGGGACCCTTTTCAAGGTCTTTCGGAGAATCAATTTCGAAGAAAATCAGGGCATTTTCCTGGATTTTTGGAAGAAACAGCTGACGACTTCCCTTTTTATCTAAAAGGGGACGAAGGTCGGGTTCGTCGGGAAGAGGCCAGAAAAAAAGAACGCGGTGGCTATCATGCCAGGAAGGGTGAGCAACCAGCCGGGTGAGAATTTTGTCTGATGCTACTGTATGCACCTCCGGAGAGATTTGTTGAAGCGAATGGCGCACAGAGGTTCTGAAAGCGCTTTTTTGGGTTTGAATAGAGGGGGTGACGGAAGACATGGCTTAAAAACAGAATAGAAAAATAAAATAGCAGGGAATATTTGTGAAATGGAACTGGTTCTGCTATTATAAGAAAATTAAAATGAATAACAGACAAAATTGGGAGGATGAGGATTTGTTGTAAGTTTTGTGGTATTTGCGTGTTTAAACAATGTGCATCATGAGTAAAAGATATGGGTAAATCGAACGAATTATCAGTGAATGGGGGAACAAAAGGGCAACGAAACAAAGTCGGCCTGAAACCTCGAGGGGGCTGGCACAAAAGAAATTTCCTGACTGAGGTTTGGATCCCTTCCATATTCGCGAAACGTTCGGGTGGATTGCTCCCACCCAGGTGTGAAGAACTGGATGAAGAAGATTTATGCGTGACATGGATTGGGCATGCTTCCTTTTTAGTACGAACAAAAGGGATGAATATCCTGATCGATCCCAATTGGGCGAATTGGTTAAAGGTGATCAAACGTGTACGTTACCCAGGGCTGGCGATACATGATTTACCGAATATTGATTTAGTGCTGGTGACGCATGCACATTTTGACCATTTGGACCGCAAGACCTTGAGAGAAATTGCTTCTGCCCAGCCTATTATTGTGCCGGACGGAGTAGGGAATCTGGTTCATGATTTAGGGTTTAAAGAGATTCACGAGTTGAGCGATTGGACGAGTGTGAAGATGGGGGATATGGAAATTACGTTGACCCCTTGTCACCATTGGGGGGCGAGAATGTTGCATGATTCACACCGTGGATTTGGTGGGTATCATATCCAAAAAGGGTCTCGTTCGATTTATCATGGGGGAGACAGTGCCTATTTTGATGGATTTCAGGAAATTGGAAAACGCAAGGATGTAGAAATTGCGTTGTTGCCAATTGGAGCTTATGACCCTCCGAGTGGTCGCGAGGTGCATATGAATCCGGAAGAAGCGGCACAGGCATTTTTGGATTTAAATGCAAAGACGATGATCCCGATGCATTATGGTTCGTTCCGTTTAAGTTATGAACCAATTGATGAACCGCCAAAGCGTCTCATTGAATGTGCTCCCAAGTTTGGAATTGCCGATAAATTGCGCGTATTGAAAGAGGGAGAGTCGATGGTCTTCCGAAAAATGAACCAGAAGTTTTAAATTTCCTCATCTTCAGACAAACGCGCTTCTTCATCTTGCTCACCCGAATCATCGTGAATCAGTTCCGCAAGTTTTGTCGGGATATCATTGGCGCGCATAAGCGTTTCGCCGACCAGTATGGCATCCACCCCGCACTCAATCAGACGCTGCGTGTCCTGACCGGATTTAATCCCGCTTTCA
>CAKUMP010000204.1 GCA_934667795.1 uncultured Chthoniobacterales bacterium
GGAGAAGGCGGGCGACAAAGCAGGATTGACCGGAGTGCTTTTAGCATTTTTGAAACATCATCGTATTCGTTCGGTGGTAGTTCCACAGTCGTTTCCCTATTCTTTGGCATCGGAACTTTTAAGTAATGGCATTAAGGTAGTCCCACAACCGCAAGCACTATTCTGGCCGAAACGGGAATTTAAATCGGCAGAAGAGCTGAAATGGATTCAGCAGGCGATACGCATTACAGAAGCAGGGATGGGGCGCGCAATGGAGGTTTTGGCAGAAGCCGAAGTCGCCCCAAGAGGAAAATGGCTGCAATGGAAGGGGAAATCTCTGACTTCCGATGCGCTAAGAGCAGAAATTGATATCGCGATCATTTATGCTGGCGGAGAACCGGGAGATACGATTGTGGCCGGAGGAGAACAGGCATGTGATCCCCATGAACGCGGTAATGGTCGGTTGCGAGCAAATGAACTGGTGATTCTGGATATTTTTCCTCGCTCCAAAGCCACTGGATATTACGGCGATTTGACACGTACCGTGGTGAAAGGGGAAATGTCAGATACGCAGCGCCATTTGTGGGAAACGGTGTTGGAAGGCCAAAAATTAGCGCTTTCTTCTATGCGTCCGGGAGAGGATGGGGGCAAAATTCATAAGGCAGTAAGTGCATTTTTTACAGAAGCCGGATATCCAACGGTGAAAAAAGATGGACGTTGGACAGGTTTTTTCCATGGAACAGGACATGGCTTGGGGTTGGAGTTGCATGAGTCGCCGCGCTTTGGAAGTACTCGTTTTCAACTCGGCCAGGTTCTCACTGTAGAGCCTGGGCTTTATATTCCCGGACTTGGAGGAGTGCGGCATGAAGATGTCGCCTCCATTACCGAAAAAGGGTACCGTTTGCTGTCTCGTTACCCTAAAGTTCCGGTGATTTCCTGAAAAATCTCCCCTTTTTTCCTGGATGCATTCACTTCACAAATAAAACATGCTTTCAGTTGCAGAAAACGACATGCGGTGTATGGTTTTATGTGCCCGGAACGGCATGAAATAAAAAATTATCCCCAATTATAGAGTTCTATTTTGCCTAATTCTCTAAATTCAGTATTATCAACGCCATTCATGGCGGAGGAATCTCTACAGGATGATGATAATTTCCTTGTGGAACGCACACAGGCGGGTGACGCCTCAGCGTTCGACCGGCTCGTCGTGAAATATTCTCCCAGGCTCTATGGACTGGTGTACAACATGACTTCCAATCATGAGGATACAAATGACCTCCTTCAGGATATTTTCGCAAAAGCCTATCGCTCTATCCGGGGGTTTAAGCGAAAATCCAGTTTTTACACCTGGATCCACTCGATCGGAGTCAATATGACGATCAATTTCCTCAAAAAACGAGGAAAACGTTATCAGTTGAGTCTGGATGACGTTGATTCCCATATCCATACCGATAAGGAGTTCATTGAATTGACCTCTCCCAGTAATCCGGTCAGAGAGGCTGATTTGCAGGAACTACAGCAAAGATTGAACGAAGCGATGATGAAATTGTCTATAGATCATAGAACTGTGGTGACTATGTTTGACATTCAAGGGATGCCGCATGCGGAAATTGCTAAAATTCTCGGAATATCAGAAGGCACTGTACGCTCGCGACTGTTTTATGCGCATCGCCAATTACAAAATTATTTAGAAGAATTCAGAGAGAAATAAGAGAAGTTTTCTGATGCAACCTGAATGGAGTCCATTGATTACTATGCTAGAAGAAGAAAAAATACAGAAAATGCTCCGGTTGAAACGTTATGAATCACCCGGGGATGAATATTTTCAAGAGTTTTTAGAAGAATTCCAGAAACGACAGCGTACGGAGATGTTAAAAGTTTCTTCTTTCCGTTTAGCCTGGGAGCGCTTTTTGTTGCGCGCTCAGGTGTTCAAGGTGCCGAAACTGGCGTATGCTTCTGCCTTTAGCGTGTTTTTAGTAGCGGTGGGGATTGTGATGTTTGATGGGAGTGTTTCCGGGGAAGCCAATGGACATTCTCCTGTGGGCTTGGCTGTACAGGTGGGGGGTGTGAACGAAAATACAGGGAATCGAGTTTCACCTGTGAGTGGAGGAACTGCCCTGGCAGGGATCCCAACAGAGTTTTTGCACTCAACGTCGCAAGTTTATCGCTCAGCGCCTCCAAGATATATTCTGGATGCGCGTCCGGTAAGTTACAGTGTCGAAGCACCACTCAGTTTCTAGTTTTGTAAGCAAAAAGATAACGCATAGGTTTTGATTAGGGATAAAAGTATTCAAGGGTAGATTCAGAGGTGTTGGTTTAAAGTGTGTATGAGAAAGAATAAAAGATGGCAAAGTTCCTGGTTGTGGACTCGACCAAAGTGGAAATCGGGACGTGTGTCGAGTCGTGTATTGGCTGCTTGCTGGACAGGCTTGGGATGCTGCTGTGTGTCATCGTCCCTTTTATTTGCACAGGATGAAACGAGCCATAAAGAGACGGCTCAACGGTTGCCGGTTCCGGTGACCACTCCCACAGCAGTGGTGGAAAATCTCGAAGAACAGGTGTGCCGCATTTTTGAGGAAGCAAAGCAGGCTGTTGTAAAAATCAGCGCAACAGATGAGCATGGAACGTTGTCCGGAACAGGGTTTTTCGTAGATCCGGCAGGAACGATTTTTACTGCCTACTCTGTTGGGGGCGAAAGCCACAATATCCAGGTACATGTAAATGGAAAACTGGTGCCGGCAAGCCGCCTGGTAGCAGATCCACGGGCCGGCGTGGCTTTGGTACGTGTAGAATTGGAAGGAACACCATTTTTAGACCTGGAAGAACCGGGGCATCTGGAAATAGCGGAACCTGTTCTGGCAGTGGGGTATCCTTTGGATTATGACGTGTCCCCAAGTATGGGAGTAGTCGCCGGATTTGATAAAAAACATCTGGGACGCTACCTGCTAACCACTCATATCCGAGCAAATTTACCAGTGCAGCGAGGAGTGGGGGGGGCTCCTGTACTGTCCTTTGATGGAAAAGTAGTGGGAATGGTAATGAGCGGACTGGAAGATGGAAGCGCCTGTTACGTTTTGCCTATTCAGGCGGTAGAGAAGATTCGACAGGATTATTTACGTTTTGGTGAACTCCGACGCGGGTGGTTGGGGATCACGGTCAAGCAAGGGGAGCAAATGAACCAGACGGAAGTAGATCAATTGGATTCAAAATCTCCTGCAATAGAAGCCGGTGTCATGGTAAAAGATATTTTGTTGGCAATCGGAAAATATAAAATTGAAACACCTGAGGATGTAGTAGATGCATCTTACTTTTTAACCGCAGGGGATCCTGTGGTGATTGAAGTAGAGCGCAATGGAGAAATCCTCCAGTTGGAAGCAATCCCTTCACAACGCGGTGTTATTTCTCAGCCTGTTGCTGGTGACAGTATGAACGCAGCACCCCTGAAATTTACTTCCCCTTTCACGGATTAAACGGATTAAGCAGCAACTCTCTAAGTGCTCCTAAACGTTTCCAAACATTTTTTCAAAATACACAAACTTCAAATATCCTGAAGTAACAAGTCCCGGTTTTTCCAAAGATAGCCTAACCCGGAATAGAGCGTCAGTATAACCGCTATCGCCAATAAAAGATTACCCCCGTACTGGACAGCTAATGGAATCCAGTGCTCGCCAAGGTCGCCTGTCCGGAAGTATTCCCAATCTTTGAGTGAGTGAAGAAACAAAAGGAAAATGACTGTTATCATTTGCCAGGTCGTTTTATGTTTCCCCAGCTTTTCCGCAGGCAGCACACTCCCCTGCGCTGCGGCCAGTAAACGTAACCCCGTAATCGTAAATTCCCGACTGATAATCACAATAGCTGCCCAGGCAGGCACCATCCCAATCGGAATCAAACAAATAAAAGCGGCAGACATCATGATCTTGTCCACCAGCGGATCCATCAATTTTCCAAAATTCGTAATCAAGTTATAACGTCGCGCCCAATACCCATCTACATAATCCGTGATACTCGCAATGATAAAAATAATCAGCGCAACAGTCCTCATCGGAGATGTTTCCATTCCAAGCGCTCCAACAAAAACAAAGGTAAGTACTAATCGAGCAATAGTTAATCGATTGGGCCAGTTCATACATTATTTAAACCACAGAATACAGAGATTAACCACAGAAACCTTTTTTTTAAAAAAAAAGTGAAATGAGTATTGACGGAAAACAAGAATGTGTTACTTTGCTCGTCCTGTCACTGACAGTGGAGGGTTTTTAAAAAGCCGACTTCAAAAAAATGTGAGCATGAATGCCCCGAGGCAGCATTAAAATTCAGCGCCCGGAATTTCAGGTCACAAAATTTTTTGAAAAAAGCGGTTGACTTTCTGCAAAAAGTTGGTAGGTTTAAAAGTTCCATCTGATTGGAAGCAAGCGCGAGTGAAAACGAACGCAAAACTTCAGTCAGCAAGGAAACCCGCTCCGCGGGAAAGCTCTTTTTTCAATGCATTTGAAGGTGCGCTTTTTTGTGTGGAGGCTTAGGCCGAGACATGAAAAAGAAACACGAAAGGCACACAACGCAGAAGAAAAAGCAGCGCCAAGCTCTTTAGACAAACTGGTTCCCTCACACAAGGGTCGGCATTAGCAGGCATCGGTGGATATAAAAGGAGATTTTCTAAAAATTTTCTAAAACCCACAACTGCTGGAAGCCGAGCGTGTGAATTATGGGAATGGAAATACGAAATGACTAAAAAACCCCTATGTTGTCCTGTATTCGTTCTGCTGTAGCAAAAATATCCGTGATGGAGGCTCTGGCAGGGAGGGATAGGGAATGATGTAGGGATTGAATGTATAAGCAAAAATTGAATTGTGCGTTATACGTTGATTATTTGAACTAAATCGAACAAACGACCG
>CAKUMP010000205.1 GCA_934667795.1 uncultured Chthoniobacterales bacterium
ACTTATCTGACCCATTCCCCGGGTTCTTCTCTGGCGAAGACGTTTCTGGAAACCCATTCAGGAGATTCACGCACGGCAGTTATCCAGACGCCTCCTACTCCGTCGTTGATAATCCCGCACGATTTCGACCTCCTGACTTCTTGCCAGCATCCTACCGCTATCGTGGTGGATGATATCCGGCTCGGGATTTCTGCTCTCCGGCACTTGCGTCATTCGGGCATCAACATCCCGGAACAAGTTTCCATTTTTTCTATCGAAGATCACCCGATGGCAGAGTTTCATCTGCCGGGAGTTTGTGCCGTCACCCTGCCCGTTCATTCCATGGCGAAAGCGGCAACCGCTCACCTGATCGCATCTCTTGAAGGCGTCCTGAATGTGAATCCTCATCCTGTTGCCAACGCCGGACACATTATCTCTCGCGATTCCTGCGGCAAATGCCTGATTTAGGAATGCGGCGACACGTCGCCCCGACTTTGGAGTGCGGCGGTTCCCGCCGCTTTGGATGATATCGAATGGAAATGCATGAAAATAATTTCGATAATCACACCTCCCGAATCGTTCGAACCAAAGCGTCGCAGAGCGTCGCATTCCCAATAGTGTTTTTTAATGTCGGATTTGTGCTACCGACGGGGATGTCGGCGTGCCCAGCAAAAGAGTCTGCCGACGGGGACGTCGGCGCGCCCAGCAAAAGAGTCTGCCGACGGGGACGTCGGCGCGCCCAGCAACAAAAAAGGGGCGAGCTTTCGCCCGCCCCTTTTTTGTTATACTTTTACATCGACGTATTCGATGTCTTTAAGGTTCTGATGGAAGTCATCTCCCTGCACCGTGGCATTGATGTATCCTTTTCGGATTACAAAATCACCGAATTTTTCATCTTCATTCCGCTCTTTTGCATAATGACGGAAAATCGGGGCAAGCACTTCGCTCAGTTTATTTCCTGGAACATCCTGTTTATACAATTTGTTCAAACGTTCGCCCGCATGTCCGCCACCCAGATACAGGTTATAACGGTCGGGACCACGTCCAACAAATCCGATTTCAGAAATAAACGGACGTCCACAACCATTCGGACACCCGCTCATACGAATCGTGATGGAATCATGTCGCAACCCGACTTCTTCCAGCGTTTCTTCGATTTCACTAAGCAGGCTAGGTAAAAACCGTTCAGACTCCGCGAGTGCAAGTGCACAGGTAGGCAATGCCACACAAGCAATCGATGCCAGGCGCAAGGCACTCTGTTCATGGCTTTTTGCAATTCCATATTTTTTCAAGAGCGACTCAATTTCCGAGCGTTTCTTTACGGAAATATTTGCAATAACCAGGTTCTGGTTTCCGGTCAGTCGGAAGTCTCCATCATGTACCTTTGCAATTGCCTGCAAACCTGTCTTCAACGGATATTCCGGAGTATCCATGACACGGCCACCTTCTACATAAAGAGTAAAATGGAAATTCCCATTTTCATCTTCTACCCAGCCATAACGGTCTCCGTTATCGGTAAACGTATAAGGACGTGCGGATTCAAGCGGATAGCCAAGATATTTTTCCACTTCTTTCCTGATCCACTCTAACCCATGGTCATGAACGGTATATTTAAACCGTGCATGTTTACGATCCGAACGATCCCCGTAATCCCGTTGAACCATGACGACTTTTTCCGCCACATCCACGACCTTTTCAGCCGGGCAGTAGCCGATCACATCCGCAATACGAGGATACGTCGCTTCGTTTCCGTGCGTCATTCCTAATCCCCCACCAACGGCAACGTTGTATCCCACCACTTTCCCGTCTTCCACAATCGCAATAAACCCAAGGTCATTCGCAAAAACGTCAATGTCGTTATTTGGAGGGACTACAATCCCAACTTTGAATTTTCGCGGCAGATAGACCTTCGTATAAAGCGGTTCTTCATCTACATCCTCAGAGGTTTCCACTTTTTCCCCGTCCAGCCAGATTTCATGATAGGCATTGGTCTTGGGCAAAAGATGATTGGAAATGTTTCGTGCAGTCTGAATTACTTCCGCATGTACGCTGGAAAGAAACGGGTTGGGATTGCACATGACGTTACGATTGACGTCCGCACAGGCTGCCAGCGTGGTCATTGCAGAATCACTGATCGCTTTCATCGTCCGCTTCAGGTTACTTTTAATGACTCCATGCAACTGGATGGCCTGACGCGTACTCAGTTTCATGGTACCATTTGCATACGTCTTCGAGAGGTAATCTACGTCCAGCCACTGTTTAGGAGTTAAAACTCCCCCGGGCAGGCGGATTCGAAGCATGAAAATAAAGGCTTTATCCAGTTTATGCTTACGACGATCTGCCCGTAAATCACGGTCATCCTGTTGATAGCTTCCATGAAACTTCAACAGCGTCTGATCTTCTTCCGAAAGAGAGCCGGTCGAAGAGTCAAGCAAGCCTTCGGCAATCGTGCCTCGCAAATAATTTGAACGAATTTTTAACCCCTCATTGGGTGATGGTGTGGATTCTGGCATGAGTAACTATAAATGATTTTCGGCGCAACTCAACAAACTCAATAAACGTCGCGCTGATAACGTTTATCTTTTTTTAATTCCGCCAAGTAACTCTCGGCTTCTTCACGGTTTTTTTTGCCCTGGGTTCCAACAATGGTAAGCAATGCTTCGTGGACATCATGCGCCATGCGTGACGCATCTCCACAGACGTAAAAACTGGCTCCTTCTTCCAGCCATGCATAAATTTCTTTCGCACGCTCCAACAGCCGATGCTGCACATAGAGTTTTTCCGGCTGATCCCGCGAAAAGGCAACATCCAGTTTGGTGAGCGTGCCACTCTTCAAATGATCCTGCCACTCCAACTGGTACAGGAAATCATAATTAAACCGCTGGTCCCCAAAAAACAACCAGGACTTTCCTTTATGATCCAATGCAGCACGATGTTGCACAAATGCACGGAATGGCGCAATCCCGGTTCCTGGACCGACCATGATCACAGGAGTATCCCCATCTTCCGGCAAACGAAAGTTTTTATTCTCCTGTATATAGGAGGAAACCACATCCCCGGGCTTCACTAAGTCAGCAAGATAGGTCGATGCTACCCCCTTACGATTCAACCCATGGGCATGATAACGCACGGAAGCAACAGTCAAATGTGCTGCATCAGGGTGTTCCAGCGGACTGGACGCGATCGAATAGGAACGGGCAGGCAGTTTACGTAAAAAACTGACCAGATCTGCCGCTGTGAGATCATTCACAGTAAAATCCTTAATCGCATCTACGATCCAGCGCCCCCAGAGATAATCTTTTAACTTATCCTGTGCCCCCTCCTGCAGTAACTCCGTCAACCAACTGGAATCCGTAAACTCCTGCAGTTTCTCCAATACTGGTCGCGACAACACCGTGATGTCATAATCTTCACGTAATGCATCTGCCAAAGGTTTTTTCCCGGCATCTTTCACCTCTACAATTTCAGTGCCACTTAATTTTGCCGCTTTCAAAATCCCTTCGACCAAGTCCGGAGCATTGATCGGCACCACCGCCAGCGAGTCCCCCGGCTGATAGGTCATTCCCGAGCCTTCCAGCGAAAGCTCATAATGCCAGGTTTCTTTTGCACTCCCCTTTCCATTCAACAAAACCCGCTCGGTTAATTCCGCAGAAAACGGGTTTTTCTTCCCATAGGCACTCCCGCCCCCCACAAATGCATCAAATCCTCCCACCACTTCCACCGATTCACTCGTGGCTGGCCCAAATGCCTCCAAAGCCCCATCTAACCACTCGCGAAACGCTTCTTCATAATCCACATCACAATCCTGACGCGGGAAAACACATTCCCCTCCAAATTCCGCAAGCCGCGCATCCACATCTTTCCCGGTCTGACAAAATTGTGTGTACGAAGTATCGCCTAATGCACAAACCGAATACCGCAATTTAGGCAGTTCTAACTTTTCTGTCATTAACTGCTTATGAAAAGGGGCTGCACTTTCGGGTGGATCTCCCTCTCCCCATGTGCTGACCACGACCAGAAGATTTTCTGTTTTCAGCAAATCCATAGGCGTGATATCCGCCATATTTTTAATAGTGACTTTAAATCCCTTTTTCTTTGCTACTTTACCTGCATCATCCGCGAGCTGCTCGGAATTTCCGGACTCTGTCCCGTACAGGATCGTCAGCTTCGTGCCTCCGCCCGCACTCTTGGCAGGCGTGCCGGCTCCGGCGATGGGAGAGGATAAATAACCCGCAAGCCAAAACCGTTGGGTCGGTGAAAGATTTGCAATTAACCCTTGTATGGCATTGCGTTGCTCAGAAGTGAATGGTGAGTGCTCAGGCAGCATGATTATATCTGTTTACTATACTTTAAAAGTGAATAATCCTTCAACTTGTTTTCAAATGAATCGAACATCAAGATAAATTTATAGAATCTTTCTAAAAAAGAAAGCAAAGACCCTGTCATAATTTTGCAATCCGGTTTTTCAGCAATTTCCCGTTGTTTTGCAAAGAATGAAAAATCTCTTCCTTCCCCTTTTACATAAAGGGAAAAATGGTTTCAACTCCGACTCCATTACCCGTAAATAAGACTCTAATACTATGCAATAATATCCTCTTAAATGTAAAACCAGAAGAAAATTAATAAAAATTCACACAAACACCCGAAATATCCGGTTTATAAGAGAAAACGGCTGGGCGCGTTAACTTCCCTGGGAGCGCCGACGTCCCCGTCGGCCAACGTACCGTTGAATCATTTATGTACGACCGCACCAATGGCATTTTACACAACATTTCCTGATCTGGGCAACTCCGGCAACCCAGGAAAATATTTTCTACAAAATATTGTTTCTGCTCCGCTTTCATATTAAAAATCATCTCATCATGTACGATT
>CAKUMP010000206.1 GCA_934667795.1 uncultured Chthoniobacterales bacterium
TTATCATCGTGTCCAGGAATACGCGGCAATAAAATTTCTGGGGTAATTTACAAAGTGTGGGGGGCACGCTTTGCCTGTTTCCTTCATTTTTCCTCTTTAGTAACCTTTGTTGTTGGATTTTAAAAACGCAACCGTTTCATCATTTTGTATTCTCATACAAGCTTCAAAGCTATCAGTCCTGCTTGCATCGAACTCCGGTACGGGGCATTTTTCTCCCGCTCTTCTTAGCAACTGCCGCGCTCTCTTTGAGCACTTTGGATTTGATAGTTTTGGGGGGTCTCGACAGGTTTTGAGTCCAATCCATCAGTGCCATTTTAATGAGAGATTGGTAAGGCACATCCCGTTTATTAGCTTCGATCTTGATATTCTCGAGCAGACTCGCCGGCATCCGTAGAGAAATTGTTTCCGTTGACAGTTTCAGATTGGGAAGACGTATTTTATCGGCTTTTTTCCAATCTATATCGCCCCCTTCTGTTTCGGGCATCTCCGACACATATTGTCGTTTATTCTGATTTTTCATAAATGGCGCGTTCCTTTCTATTCATCGGCCTTGCGGAAATGGGACGTAATAGATTTTTTCTTACTGTGAAAGTGACGTGCAAAAGTCTCCCGATATTCGTACATCCCAAGGCATGCCAACGTGCTTCTGCTTTACTGTGCGTGATATCCTCGCGCACGACAAGAGGAGCATTCACGAATACTTCCTCCACCTCCGTTCGTGTGACAGCATGCTTCGTCTCGCTTTTGGTTGAGTTTCCCTCATCCCACTCAAATCCTGTGATGGATGAGCAATCTAGCATTATTTATGTATATGGTAAAAATATACTTTGACAAGCGAAATGTAAAGTTTTATTTGCTCATGAGTGTGTCTCTTTATCACTATGAGGAGGTCTAAAAGTCAATGGAAAGTAGTATCCGTTGACAGCGAAGTGATACCGGCAATTTCTGGAAATCCACTAAATTGAGAATATTTAATGGAGGCGGGAGCGGGAATCGAACCCGCGAATAGAGGTTTTGCAGACCCCTGCCTTACCACTTGGCTATCCCGCCTTATTCAAGAAGGCTTGAAAGGAATCAAAAAAGTAACAGAACCAGGAAAGATGTCAAATTGATTTATGAGAAAATCGTATGGAATTTGGCGTTTTTTTGATTTTTTCTACTCAGGATTGAGAGGTCTGCTGTGCTGCGAGTAACGAAGCGAGCAGGCTGTTTTCTTGAGGGAGAAGGGTGAGCTGTGTTTCTCCATTCAGAATTTTTTCCATTTGCAGAATTTCAAACATGGCTTCCAGAACTTCCGGGTCTTTGGAAATTTGCTGAAGGGCTTCACCCACAATGTAAGGACGCATTGCCGCTGCACGCGCAAATTCGACTGCCGCCTGACGGTCCGCGGTGCTGGTAATAATATTAACCTGGTTGGCGCCGTCCTGACGAATCGCATAGGTGACCTGACGAAGCCGATTAACAACTTTTTCTTCGATCTGTTGCATCATCCCAATATCACGAAAATGAACTTTTCGAATGTAAACGGAGCCTAGTTTATACCCCCATTCATTGGATTTTTGAGAAACTTCTTCCCGAACCGTTTTACTCATCCAATGACGGGTTTCAAGCATGTCTGCCAGCTTCATGTTGCTCAGACAGCGAACCGTCGCATTGCTGACGTTTGCCGCGAGGGAGCCACGAGGGTTCGTGTTTTTAAAGAGGTAGGCAACGGGATCTGAAATAAACATTTCATACCAGATACCAATTCCCATGGGGGCTCCTTCTTCAGAGTTGACGGGCTGGCTGCGAAGGTATTCCTGATCCAGGCGAAGGTCCACGACATGACATTTGCCGAGCCAATTGACCAAAAGCGCCGATGGCCCAAATCGGAAAAAAAGAATATGCAGCCCCGGGGTGTCAATTTGACCAATGACTTTTCCAAAAAGGGTGTAAACATGGCAGGTGCGTTCTTGCACGATCGTGTAAAGTCCGAGAAGCCGGATGATTCCGAACAAAACAGGAATAAGAATGAAACACGACACAAAAGTGGTGAGCGCCGCAATAATAAAGGAAGTAAAATTCATTTGTCGCGTACCTCCAGCATAATTTGTTTGGCTTTGGAAAACAGCCCCAGACGGACGTTTTTTAAATAAGCTGTCAGTGCCTTCTCTCCACTTTTCTTGAGTTCTGTGAGTTGTGTGGCTAACCAGTTGAGTGGTTCAACTTCTGCATGGGCTTTGAGGGTTTCAATTTCTACCGCACGTTTGGACTGAACGATTTTCTGATCGGCTGCAGCCTGAGCCAGGCTTATTTCTGAAGAAACATGGTTATGTGCGGTGTTGATCGCTGCAAGAGCAGATTCGACTTCTGCCGGTGGGTTGATTTCTGTGATCAGGGAGGCATCGAGAACGATTCCATAACGTGCTTCAGAGGAAGCACATTCCCGATCCATATGTTCATTCAGATCGCGGAGATTTTTCCGAAGGTCATTGATAGAAACACCACTGACCGCAGTAGCAAGAAAGGATTCGGTCGAGGGCTGGTCAGATGCAACAGGAATAGGGGGTGGGGCTTCGAAATTAGCAATGCGTTCCCGTAAAATGGCAACAAAGTATCCCATGATGTGAGAAACTGGATTTTTGACGCCAAACAGATACGCATACAGGTTATTTTCAGAAACCCGATAACGGATTTGTCCGGTAAGCCCGGTGTTCAACTGATCTTTGGTTACACCTTCCAGGATGGTGCCGTGATGGTTGGCAGATGGGCTGTCGGGATCCCATGCCATGTTGGCCGTCATGGTCGCAACCGAAACTTTATAAACCTTTTCCCATGGCCAGCGAAAATAGGGTCCTCCCGGCTGAATAACATGCACTTGTGGGTATTCATACCGACTTTTTTCTTCTTCCCGAAGCGTTTCCGCAATCGGGTGCATCAAAATTGTCGAATTTCCCACCCGCTGCGCTTTACCAAAACTCGTCTTTACCGCCCGCTCATGCTGGTCCACCGTGTAAATCCCCGCAAGCAGATATCGAACAAGAAACCATCCAATAAATCCAAATACAATTCCGAGGAAAATCATCCCAAAATCATGTCATATTCCCTGCCTCTTGCCAATAAATTTAAGCACCGTGGGCTGCGTTGGCGAGGGGGGCAACGAAACCAGCGATTTCTTCTGCGAGGTTCAGTGCCGGGTTTTCGGCGGTTTTCTGGATACGTTTGACGATCGCGGAGCCGACCACTGCACCATCAGAAATTTTCACAATTTGAGCTACGTGTTCAGGAGACGAGATACCGAAGCCCACGACTACTGGAAGGGAGGTCTGGGATTTGATGGTTGCGACCCGGTTTTCGACGGAATCTGCGATGGTCTCGCGTTCGCCCGTGACGCCTTCGCGGGAAACGTAGTAAATGAACCCGGAACCATGGCGGACGATTTTTGGGATACGGGAATCCGGTGTGGTGGGAGCAATGAGCTGAATATGGGCTAATCCGGATGCCTGGGCGAGGTCCGCATTACGTTCGGCTTCATCTGGCGGAAGGTCCAGAATCAGAAGCCCGTCCACACCTGCGGCCGCCGCATCTTTATGAAATTTTTCATATCCGTAACAGTACATCGGGTTCAGGTAGGTATAGAGAACGATCGGGATTTCGGAAGATTTTCGAATATTCCGGACCATTTGCAGGACTCCTTCCGGGGTCGTTCCGGCTTCGAGAGCGCGTTGGGCAGACATCTGGTTGACGATTCCGTCTGCGAGTGGGTCAGAAAATGGAACTCCGAACTCAAGAACATCGACGCCGGCTTTATCAAAAGCGAGTGCAAGATCATGTGTCGCCTGGAGATTTGGGTCTCCGGCGGTGATATAAGTGACAAGTGCCCCTTGATTGTTAGCTTTCAGGGTTGCGAATCTGGAATCAATACGGTTTTGCATGAGAGATGGCATCATTTAATAAAATTCGACCGCCTGCAATGCAAAAGCAGTGAAAAGAGATTGATGTGGAGGAGGAAATTTTGTGATAATGAGAAAAGATGAAAGTACGACTGGTAAAAGATTTTAGGTTTGAAAGCGCACAAACTCTGCCAAATGTCCCGGCAGGGCATAAATGTGCGCGGATGCACGGTCATAGTTTTAAGGTGGAAATCGCTGTAGAAGGGGAAGTAAACCCGGAAACGGGCTGGGTTTATGATCATGCAGAGATCAGTCGCGCGATGAATCCCATACTGGAACTGTTGGACCATGCGTATTTAAATGAAATAGAAGGGTTGGAAAATCCAACTATTGAATTAATGGCCGGGTGGTTGTGGAAAAAATTGAGCCCACAATTGCCGGGATTATGCGAAATAGTGATTCATGAAACGCCGCAGGCACGATGTGTTTATCGCGGAGAATAAGTATTTCGGGTTGCAGTCCGGATAAGGAAAGGTATTATTTTTTCAAAATGAACAAAACAAATATTTTAGTAGCAGGGGTGATGTTAGCGGTTGCAGGGATGGTTGGATGTGACAGACATTCAGCCGAGTCCACCGAATATTTCCAGACCATGCAGTTGCCAGATGATGAAAAGGCTGCCGCAAAGGAAAAATTAAAGGCTGAAAGAGAAGCTAAACAGGCCGGAAACCAGACTCCAGAAGAAGGGAAAACGTTTTTTAATAAAGACGGAGAAGAATCCGGTACAGAATAGTATGCAGACAATAGTGATTGGGCATAAGAACCCGGACATGGACAGTATTTGTTCTGCGCTGGCATACGCGCATTTGAAACGGGAGCTTGGGGTGGAAAATGTCTGTGCGGCGCGAGCAGGGGCGACGAATGAGCGGATTGACTATGTACTGGAGAAATTCCATGTCAGTGCACCGGTCTTTATC
>CAKUMP010000207.1 GCA_934667795.1 uncultured Chthoniobacterales bacterium
GTGAAGCGTGCATTCATTCTGTTTTTTCTTATTTTCAAAAAAACCGTCGGAAACGTGTTGCCATGATCGGCTGGGAAGATCCCATTGACGGGCGAAATTTTATTACCAAACAGGTTTTCAAACTGGCAGCCGAATATGACATTCTTCTTGAGGGATCGCTTATTAACATGGATGTAAATGGTTGGGAACATGGGAGCGGATGGGAGCATTTTCGGGAAATATGGCGAACCAAAGACAAGCCGGACGGGTTATTTATTTCTGACGACATGCTGTTTGATGATTGCCAGAAGGCCATTCAGGAACTGGGAATTTCTGTGCCGAATGACTTATGTGTAGCGGTTCATACTTCTGACGCACACCCTTTTCCGGATATCCGGTTTCCGGTTTTCGCTTGGCAGGGGACCATCAAAACCCGGGCACAAAGTTACGCGCGAGCTATGAAAGCAATGCTGAAAGGAAAGCCGGTACCCAAAGCTATTGTTGATTATCAAACCGGGATGCTACTCCCTGAACAGGAAACTCCTTTTACTCTCGCCCCCGAACCTCCTGTCAATATGCTCCTTTAGATCTCTTCTCTTTTAATGACCCCTAACCCCGAACAACTATGAAAAAAATCAAAATATCGCATCTGATGATGCCGCTGGTTCCCGCTCTGCTTGTTCACGCCAGTGTCTTCGCGCAGACAACCACATGGGATGGTGCAGGTATCTGGAATGACGTAAATTCCTGGGACAATGGTATTCCCGATGCCTCAACGGATGCTATTGTGACAAAAACGGGCGTGGGCGCTCAAGACCTTACTATTCCGACAGGAGTGGCTTTTAAAACCCTAAACCTCCAAAACTCCTTTTCGGGTTTGTTAACTACTTATACAACCAATGGAACGTCCGGTACTTCGGTAAATTTTTTGGCAACCGATGTCGGGAGAGTAAGATTTATCTCAACTGGACCGATCAATATTTCCGGTGCCATGCACTTCTTTTCAACCAGCACCGATCCCCATTCCGCTTCTTTACAGGTTAATCCGGGAACGACACTCACTGTTGGCGGAGGGGTAACGTTTGGATCGAATAATGCAGCCAACAGAACGGCTTATCTCACCCATGCCGCACTTACAGGCGTTACAACAGTGAATGCAGATTTAACATTCCATAAGGGCTCACAGTATTGGTCTCAAGGTAATAGTCCATCTGGAATTTTGAATATTAATGGAAACGTAACGCTTCAGGCGGGAACCTCTACCGGGCAAACACCATCATTTAATGTGGGGCGCGCCGCTATTGATGATAATGGCTTCAAAGTAAACATCAGCAATCATCTTGCCGTAACCGATGCGGGAAGCGTGACGATATGGAAGGGAAAATCTTTGGAAGTCGGATCTGCCAGTTTTACTTCGGGCGGCGTTCTGGAAATGCGTGGCTACGACACGATGACGAACAATGCGGTCTTCCGTTCAATCGGTGATCTGAGCATTAATGGGGCGACGTTAAGAAACAATAATTCGGCTGGCGATTCAGGAGAATACATCATGGAAATCGGCGGAGATTTTATTCTGGGTTCTGGCTCCACCCTCTCGCTCAGCTCCAACGCGTTGGGCCGTACCACCATGAAATTAAAAGGAAACTTTGATCTTCAGGCCACCACGGTCTCATCCGGGAACCTGAATGAACTCCACTTGACCCTGGAAGGAACCGGGTTACAAACACTCGAAACGGCTGTGACAAATAGTGTCAGCAGATTTACTATTCACACATTAACTTTCGATAATAGCCTGGTATCCTTGACCGATGCTTATACCAATTTCGCTTCCGATGAATATTTCAAAACCAGCAATCTCATCAATATCGGCGATACCACTCTTAACTTAAATGGGTTGCAATTCTTTGTGGGAGAAAACGAATTAACCGAAGGGATTTATAATTTATATGGTGGCACCTTGACTGTCATCCCGGAACCTTCCGCAATCCTGCTGGTGCTCGGAACATTTGCAGGCACATTTATCCTTCACAGAAAAAAATAACATGACACGTACTTTTATCATTTCATTGCTTGCTTGTTGCCCTGCGACACTTTTTGCCTCAGACATCATTTCGCTATCCAAGCCGATTTCTGAAAATATCAAACCGGATGGTGTGTACTGGAATTTTGATGAAGGAAAGCTGGGAGAGACCGATCCCAACCCGGTAGTGGATGGATCCGGCAATGATTTTCCCGGCTATCTTCTTCCCGGGACAAATGGTGAATGGCCCGTGTACGTCGAAGGGAAATTTGGAACAGCAATCCATCTTAAAGGAGAACACCCAACCGACCAGGATCCTCGTGTCAGTTGGAATGCTCTGGAATCTCCCGGACAAGACGAAACGCGACTGGATCTCACAGGCAAAGATTTTACCGTGGGTGCCTGGATTAAATTCAGCAATATTCAGCCCGGCGTCGAACAGAACTTTGTAATTTGCGAACGTGGATTCAGCTCAGGAACAAACAGTTACTGGAGTCTGGTGGTCATCAAAAGCGCCCAGGATAAATGGTATTTACGCATCACACTTCCGGGGGTTTATCAGCATTCGGAAGGAACACAAATCTATTTCAGCGATGAAGAATGGCACCATGTCGCAATGTCACTTCATGTCACAGAACATGCCAGCGAAATTTCTTTTTGGTTTGATGGGCAACTGATTCAAGATCGTCGTCCGCTCGACAGTGCCATCCCCCCCATGGAAACCGATGGAAAAAATCGCATTTTTACCGTGGGAGAAAGAAACCCGCATTTTCATATCAGCAATGCGGACGCGATGGTGGATGACGTTTTTGTCACATCCGGTATTTACAGCTTCGAACCTTGAAGTGAATCCACATTCTTAATTTGAGCCATTTTCATTTATGTTAATTCCCTCTGAGTCGGCTTCTCATCCATTTCCCAAACGGGCTATTCATTTTGATTTCCACACCATGCCCGGTGTTCCGGATGTCGGCTCACAATTTGATGAAGGCGCATTTTCCGAAGCATTATGTGAAGCGCGCGTGGAGTACATCACGGTATTTGCACGATGCAATCTGGGGTTTGCTTATTACCCGACCGAAATCGGAACCGTCCATCCGGGGCTGCAAACAGACCTTTTAGGAAACATCGTTAAAAGCTGCCAGGCGCGCAACATTCAAGTGGCTGCCTATTTTAATGTCCGACTCTCTCATGAAGAAGCCATTCGGCACCCGGAATGGCTGCATGTAAATAAAAACGGTCAGATTTTTGACCCGGAAGCGATTCAAAATAACAGTCATTTTTTTCGGGAACTCTGCATTAACACAGGCTATGGAAAACACCTGCAAAGCATGATTCGCGAGGTGATAAAACGATACCCGGTGGATGGTATTTTTCTGGATTGCATGGGATCAAAGCCATGTCGATGCAGTGCCTGCGCGGAAGGAATGTCGCGTTTGGGTTTAAATCCATTAGATGAAATCGAAGCCAGAGGCTATGCGATTCAATGCACCAAAAAATTCCAGCAGGAAGTTGAAAATATTGTTCATGCAAGCCCGCGCGCTTTACGCCTTTTTTTAAATGGTATTGCCATTCCGTATCGGGAACAACCTGGGCATATTGAAATTGAAACACTGCCTGCAGGCGGCTGGGGGTACGAAGCACTTTCCTGGCAGCTTCGCTACGCGAGAACGTTGAAAAAGCCACTGCTGGCCATGACCGGAAGATTCCAGGAAGGCTGGGGAGACTTTGGCGGATTGCTCCCGGAACATTCTCTCCTCTATGACTGTTTTTTAGCGACTTCTCTTGGGGCATCCTGCTCTATCGGCGATCACCTGCACCCACGTGGGTATTGGGAGCCCGCCGTCCAGAAACAAATCACAAATATTTTTCAACGTCTGGAAGCACTCGATCCATGGACCACTCAGGTCAAACCACTCGCCGAAATCCTTATCCTGGAACCTTCCCTGGCATTTTACCCACAAAGTTATTTTGATTCCGAACCACTCGTTGGCGCCAGAAGAATTTTAAGCGAATTACATTACCAATTTGATATCAGTGACGGCTCCGCAGATTTTTCCAAATATAAAGTGATTTTCTTACCGGATCACACCGTATTAAATGAAGATACTCGCCATCGGTTAAAAAATTTTCTGGAATCCGGGGGAAAAATTATCAGCTCTGCAACAGCAGGATTACAGGACGGAAAATTTGTTCTTTCTAACGAAAAATTCCGTTCTGCCGGCGATGAAATTTATGACCCGGCCTATTTTGTCGTCAACCCTGATTTTGCACCTGACGTTCCTGCAATGCCTATGACCATTTATCATCCTGGCATTATTCTTGAAGCAGATGCGGATGTGGAAACCCTGGCGGAAATCCATAAACCCTATTTCAATAAAGGTTCATGGACAGGACAACATTTAAATCTTTATACCCCACCGGACCAGAGCGCAAACCGTCCCGCTCTCATAAAATCCGAGGGGATCTGCCATTTCAGTTTTCCTGTTTTTAAAGGATATTTTCACCACGCATCTGTTGTTTATCGTCAATTAGTGCAGCAATGTTTGGCATTATGGTTGCCCGATCCACTTCTGACCTCCACTCTGCCACCATTCGTGCATATTGCCATGACCCAACAACCCACGCGGCGCATGATTCATTTACTGGCATACATTCCGGAAATGCGCGGAGCAAAATTGATTGCGCAAGATCCCATTCCTGTTTCTGAAGGAAAACTGACAGTACGCCTGGATGGACAGACCGTTCATCAAGTCTTCACTGCGCCCGACAAACATCCTGTCTCTTATCATGTCCAGGAT
>CAKUMP010000208.1 GCA_934667795.1 uncultured Chthoniobacterales bacterium
CATCCACGGTTCCTGCCATCGCATGTTGTCCAACAAACAACATTGCCGAGTATTCCTTCACCACCTCACCTCGCAACACCGACCTTGTTGCTTCTCGCGGCAAGCATCGACATCCTTGCAGATCTTCGGGAAACAACCCACCGGAACCATGTCCGTCGATTACATCAATCTCTGCATCCGGATACACTTCCCGGATCCCTGCTGCACAGGCATTTGTTTCGCGCGCTAATTGTTTCATCGACGGCCCTTTTCCGTTCGGTCCGGTGTCATTTGTCCGCGTTTGCGAAAAAGAATCCGTGCCTGCCACCCCTTCCAGATCAGTGAGAATTAGAAATTTCATTTGCGCCATATTAAACAAATCCCTGTACAGGAACAGGGAAATTTTTCCCACCACACGGGAAGAATTTGGAGTGCGGGGCTCTGCACCTTATTCAGAGCAGGATAAGCCAGCAGGAATATCACAGCGATAATCACTAACGCCACCAGCAGTTCGATTCCGCTAAAAGCTTTAATAAAAAATCGTTGGATATTCATACTGCTTTCTCATTTATTTTGCAGCCATTGTTTTTGCTGTACGCTCCAGTATTGCAATGCCGTTTTCTGGAACGGTAATGGAAACTTTTTCGCCCGGAGCTTTTTCCACGGGGATAGTTTCTTTCAATTTCCCCTGAGCATCCCACAACAAGAGCTGTCCGGATATCGCTTCCTTGTCCCAGCCATAATCACCGGAGAGAGACGTAATAATCCGTTCTTTTCCTTTCACCCAACCTTCATGTAATGCAATCGGCGTGAACGGGTAAAAATGTTCTACAATAGAACTCTCGTAATCCAGATGCGTCCGCGCATAAATCAGTCCATAATTTAATGCACGACGCAATTCGCTCATCGTGGGCTTGCCATATCCATACGCGAGTGGAGTATTCAAATGATTATTATAGGCACGTGTACTTGTGAACTGTGTTTCCACAAACGAGGGCATACCAATACGTTGTTTCGTTGTTGCCGAAGAATTAAAAAGAATGAAACTTCCTTTCTCCTCTGCTTTTTGCATCAGATCTGCAAAGAGTGGACGTGTGATCAGGGGCAATAGCGCAAATGGCTGCTCAATCGTCTTCTTCCGTTTATTGATCCGAGCCGTATGCCCGTCCCATGTATTATATGTTGAACGATTGGTCAGTGTCGTATCAATAAATACATCACTGTTCGTGATTCCGGGGCCAGTGCTTTCATCCCAATAAATCCAGTCCATTCCAAGATCGTTTAAGTAAAAGTCCATGCTTTTTAAATAATCTTTCCCAAAACTATTTTCCAGGGTCGGGAAAACGGGCTGAAAATCTACACGCTTCGCATTATTATACGTCGATACTCGCCGCGTCCCATCCGGATCCACTACCCAACTGTCCTGATATTTTAAATCATCCGGACGTTCTGGCGTCATAAAAAATGCGATGTTATATAAGCTTAATTTCACATCAGGAGCAACGCGCCGGATACGGGCAATTGCGGTACGCAATTTTTCAATTTCTCCCTCCAGACTGGAATCCAGCATCCCCGGACCATGTCCTATGACAATTTTATTATCCCACTTGGGAGATGGCTCTGTGGTTCTGACTTCCCAAAAAATGACATATTCCGGATTGTGAATTTTTAATAATTCAGCAACTTGTTCATCCGTCATCCCCGCAAGCTGATGATAGCTGCAAAAATAATAGGGGCCTAACACCGGAATATTCGACCCCCAGTCATTTCTAACCAGATTGATAAAATCAAAATATTCAGAAGTGGGCGTCCAGTACACCGACCATTCTCCGGTATAAGAAGCATTCGCATCCAGAGCAAACACCTCATTCTTGATACCCGTTTTTTGTGCTTTCAGATCATAATAAAAGAGCGACTGATTGCGGAAGACATCATCTTCCAGAACAATCCCCAATCCCGATTGATCCAGAGGGTAAAATGCTGTCGAATTATCCGGGGTGTAAAGGCTTTCCAGAGAATCATTTTGCAGCCCACTCATCCGGCAAGATAAAATCGGATGTTCTTTAAAATTTAGCTGATGCGATATCAGGACGCCTTGAGGCTCGGCGGTCAAATTCGTAATGGTATCCCGGACACTCACACGATGTGCATGAAGTTCCACTACGCGTTTCAGGCTGTAGGTTGCTCCCTTGGCTTCCACTTCCCATAGATTATCAGAAATCTGTGTGATTGTTGGCGCCCATCCTTCTTCGCCTTTTTCACCGGGCTCTGTCACAAACTCATTGTACCCACCACCTGGAAACGAATACCGGGATTCAAACGGAAGTTGAATATCTCCAAATACCAGATTAAATCCTCCCTCGGGAGCGATTTGTACCGACGCATTCCCTTTCAACGCTATGCTCTTCGGCATCTCCTGTTGCGTGGGCGGCATCTTTTTTGTCTGAATCTCTGCCGACACCACAATTGGAATTCGCTCATTCGAACTTCCAGGAATCATACTGCGTGCGATAAATACATTCGGAGCATCTTGCCGGATTAAATCGGTGATATCCAATACCACCGTGTAAGGATCTTCAGACAATTTAGGTCCGTACTGTGCTGCATCTGTTGTGAAATCCGGGGAAAAGAACGTATGCCAAAGCCCGTCTCCAATATTCCAGTAAATTTCACTTCCATTAGGTCGTCTGAAAAAGAAATCTTTATTTACCAATCGTGGCTGAATGCGATTAAGAGAAGCATTCAAAGGTTTTCCATTCAGCAGATACCGAACGTAGTATCCATACCCGGCCATTTTGTCCGCATAACGTAAGGCAGAAACTTTCAACAAAACCTGCTGCCCTTCCTCTGTTTTTGGCAACTCCAGTTTCAGTTCTTCTCCCGGGAGGATTTTTTGATTTTCTGCCAATGATTCGCTCTTAGCAGTTGCTGGCGCTTCGGCAGCCCCATTTTCTGTAGCTGCATCTATTGAAGAAACGGCAAACAACATGACGCTTCCCATACCCATCCACTGCATGAATGCAGGCTTTAATCGTGATAAAATTTTTTGTTTCATAATGTATGTTTTTTAAGTCAGGAGTTGTTAAAGTTAATTGTTCATCAAATAGCGAAACCGCCCGTTAAAATCGCGTTTACTGGAATCCAGTTCCGCTTGTGAAAATGTTCGTACACTTCCATCCAGATAAAGTGCGGCTCCTTTGTCAGAAATAAAATCTGCATTTTTGTAAGTATCTCCAAAATAGTCGGAACATATTGGCATACGTGCTCCGTACATCGTGTGCTCATTTATCAATTCCGGAATGAGCGGTTGAAATGCGGGCGAATACATGAACACGTACCCATATTGTCCGTCGGTAGAAAATGTACCGGATGGACGTTGCACGATTGTCTGCCGGAGTGGACTATACAGTGGGTCCGGGCTGGCAAGGTAATCTGTATCCCCTTCTGCATTAATCCCCCATCTGGAATTGCTTTTCGAAAACAGCCGTCGTGCGGGCGCACCAAAAGCATTTGCAGAACCAAACCAGGGACCTTTAAGTCCTGTATTATGTCTTATCCCATGCGGAATTTCCCCGTTGTGATCCCCTGCATATAATAAATACGCCACCCCGATCTGTTTGAGATTATGAATATTCATCACCATCATCGAATTTTGTTTCCCTCGGCGCAAAGCAGGAAACACAAGCGCAATAATAACGCCTATCACTGCCAGCACTACCAGCAACTCTATCAAGGTAAATGCAGGAGAACGCATCGATTGAAAACGTCTCGAACACCACACGCGATTCGAAGGCCGCATCATTTTTATGCACGGTATAACAAAGTTCATGAAGGGGGCACGTAAGGGGTTAGGGAAAACGTTTTTAAGAAAGTTTCCTGTGAAATCTCCGCGAAGAAGCCATCAGCACAAAACCGCCTAACAGTAACACCACCGTTTGCGTTTCAGGAATCGTCGCCTGATAAATAGACCCACCCGCTCCAGTGATCCATAGCGAAGAACCATCATAATCAATACTAAAAAGAGCATTTGTTCCAATATCCTGCAAATAAACATCACTCCACACTATCCCATTATAATGTTTAACCGCGCCTAGATTCCCCACCATCCAGATATTATTCGCATCAAATGCATAGATATCTCGCCAGATGACCTGACTGGCATTCAGCGAACCAAATGTAATGGTTTGTGTACTCCAGTTTGTACCATCCCATATCCCAAACTTACTATCCGTCCCCCCCATTAACACCTGACTCCCGGAAAGCGCAAACACTGAATACCAATGGGTACTTTCCAACGCTTCTGTAGAAATGCTGCTCCAATTAAGTCCCTCATCAACTGATCGCAACACAGTTCCTGAAACCCCAACCGAAAATATCGCATTAGCAGATGCTCCATGAATACCAAACAATGATGGTCCTGTCGCAGTTTGAGGTAATGTCCAATTGGCATTGTTCGCTATGTCCGTAGCCACATTTGCCCCATCATATCGAGTAATACGCGTATGATAAGTACGGGACGTTAAAATAAGCCCCGAATTATCAGTCCAAAATTCTGAAATCGAATTCCCTCCAGGCCCTCCATTTATTTTGCTGCTCCATGTTGTCCCATTCCAAACACTCAATGCTCTATATATATCCGTATTAGTCCCTAAAGAGCCTCCAATAAGAACAAGATCAGAATTGATAACGCTTACCGCAGATAAATGACTAGCCGCATCAAATCCAGAAGTCAAAACGCCACTGATTGGACTCCAGACATTTCCATCCCATTTTAACACCGTTAGGT
>CAKUMP010000209.1 GCA_934667795.1 uncultured Chthoniobacterales bacterium
ACCAGGCGGCCGGATAAAGTAAATTTATCCTCGCGAGAAATTCCCGACCCCTGCCAGATCGCAAAAAATCCTCCGAGCGTCATGAGTCCACATAGAAAAAAGCTATACGGAAACCCCCACATGAGCATCATCAGGGAAACTCCAAAGCCCAGATAGGCGGAAAGGCGTCCGGTCTGGAGGATCCGCGTCAAGGCAATTGCAGCGAGGAGCGTGAACAGCACAACCAGGCTGAATGTTCTTCCATCGATTGCGTAGCGGATGTGCCATGGGTGGATAGCAAGAATCCAGGCTGCAGCAATTCCTGCAATCGAAAATCCCCATAAATGCAGTAACCAGGCAATGGCGGCAATGGAAAGCAAACCCGCAATATAGACCGGCAGACGGAAAATAAACTCATTGAAAGTTTCCGGGGAAGCGCCGGTGACAGCATGCCAGACGGTTAAACAGGCTTTCGATGCAATCGAAAACGGGATGTGATTGGTGGGTTTTTGATAATAATAAAACGTACGATCCCAGTCGCGGTACTCAAACTCCGGGTTAGGGGTTTCGTCGGTGATAGGGGGGTATTCGCCGAGGACGACCCGTTGCAGGTTCCAGGTTTCATCCCACCAGAGACTGTCGGTCGCAAGAGGGAAACGTAATGCCCCACCCACAACAACTGCCAGTAAAACAAATACGATGAACGAACTTTTTGCTTTTGGTGCCGAGGATGCCGGGAATGTCAGACGTTTCAACCACCAGCCGGAAGTCAGAAAGGTGAGGAGGGTGGTCGCAAGCGCAACGCATCCGGCCCAGAATTTTCCTACAGAAATGATCTGGGAAAGGGTCAGTTTTTTGCCACTTTCCAGTCGTTCTACAATTTTATGACTCCATGGGTTTTCTGTTTCGAACAGAAAAATGACGAGTCCGATCGCGAATGCCAGCAGGCCGTAACGTACCCAGGCTTCAAAGCGTTGACCGGGAGGTAATTTCCATGGGAGCTGGAACAGCGGTTTTAACTGCTTCATAGAGAAGATTTAAGTGGTGGAAGTGGAGGAGTTGGTGGGTTCTGTCTCTTCCCGGGCTTTCTGGGCGGACTTTTCAGCCGCTTTTTCCTGGCGAAAATAATGCAGCATTTTATGGTAATGCCCAAGAATATACCGTCCAACCATTTTCAGGACGTTTAACCCGTAAGGGATTGGGTTCAAACTGGATATTTCATCGTCATAGCGCGTGGGGATAGACATTTCATGACAACGGATATCCAGGATGCTGGCGAGGACAATCATTTCTGCGTCAAAATTATAATTATTTTGTAGTTTTTCAAACGGGACATTTACGAGGAGGCGTTTGGAGTAGAGCATGTATCCGGAGTGGAATTCTGCCATGTTGGTCCCAAAAACCAGGTTTTCGAAGAGAGTCAGCCCGCGATTGGAGACGTAACGGGTGATAGGCATTCCACCTTCCAGTGCGCCCCCACTTAACATACGGGAGCCTTGTACGATATCGGCTTCGCCCTGAATGATGGGCGTCAGGAGGTCCAAAACGATTTCCGGCGCATATTGTCCATCGGCATGGACGACCGCAAATGCTTCGGCTCCTTCTTTGAGTCCGCGAAGTAACCCGGTCTTTTGCGCACCCCCGTATCCCTGGTTTTTTGCATGGTGCTCGACGATCAGGCCCGGCCATTTTTCTTTCAGAGAATCCGCAACCTTGCCAGTGTCGTCAGGGCTGCAATCATTGACAATAATCGCGACTCCGTTTTCCCAAAAAGCGGTGGGAATCCGTTCCAATACAGAGGGTAATGTGTGCGCGGCTTTATAAGAAGGTATGATAATGGCTTTTTTCATGGATCTATTACTAAAGCCATAACCAGAGATGCGCCCGAGGTCAAACCCCAAGCAATGGGAAGAGAAGAAAATGTGAGGCTGATTAGTAATTACTAATTACGAATTACTAATTACCAATTGATAGGCGCATTCGTCAACCGCTCTTGAAACATGGCGCGGTAATCCACCAGCTTCTGCTATAGCTCTGGCATCGTCTTCTGGAATGCCTCTCCACATATAAATACGTGTCATTTCCTCAAGTGTGAGTTCACGTTCAAACGAGCTTATACACAGACGCTCCAGTTCATCATCTTCTTCTTCGGAAAGTTTACGTTTTTGCATAATGATAACATCGGGTTCAGCCCGAATGCCTCTGAAAGCAGTTTGTCTGTTTTCCGAAAACCATCTTCCGAAAAACAGGTTCATTCCCAATACTCCAGATTATCAAAATCAAGCAGGTTAATCAATCTAATATGAGAGGGGGAGTTTACGCGTACGGCTCTGTCCCTAATGAGACGCTACACCAAGTCGATGCTAGGCCACATAACTTTTCTCCGTTTTAAGGATAATGTCGCAATCGAATGGTAAGCTTCAATTGATATTCAAGTTTTATCGGCTTAGCAAACAGTTGCCGGATATAAAGAGCTTGATAAAAAAGCACTTTTTTGTTTACGATTTGAATTGTTCGCCCGACAATCGGCTCATGAATGTTGGTGAACAACTTGTTTCTTCCTACTTGCGATACATTTGCGGCTGCGAGTTCATTCAGACGAATCTAAACACTGTCGAGCAACACGGGGAGATCGATGTCGTAGGAATCAATCTGAAGGAAAAGAAGGTGTACGTCTGCGAAGTCGCTATCCACCTCACGACTGGCCTGCAGTACGTCAAGGAAAAAAGGCCGAACAATATCCAGAAGCTCACGGAAAAGTTCTCCCGAGACATCGAGTACGCAACCAAACACTTCAGCGAGTACGTACGCCACTTCATGCTGTGGAGTCCCATCGTCAAGGACAGCCAAGGAGACCCTCAGTACAATCAACTCGGTCACTTGGCAGCGGTGAAGACGAATATCAAAGAGAAATATGACGTTGAACTCGAATGCGTCGTCAACGAAGCGTTCCACTCATCGCTCAAGGAACTGCGACAATTTGCAGCCGCTCAGACTTCAGCCCTCCAATGTCCACTACTCCGCCTCCTGCAGATTGAGGAACTGCTAGGAGTACACGTCACGAAAATCAAGGCTTAACAAACGCTTGCGGTTATTAACGGCTCTGTCCCTAATGAGACGCTCTATTCATTCTAAAAACAGGAATTAGTAAACAGTTACCGGATATAAAAGCCTTGAGAAAAAAGCGCTGTTTTGTTTATTATTTGAATTGTTGTGCCAATAATATGAGGCTACTCATTACCATAATCTTTTTCGCACTGTTTCCATTCGTTTCCAATGCGGATGAGGCTACCGAGACCAAAAGCATGATTGACGCCCTCAATAGGTATCGGAAGGAACTAAATGATGGGCAGGCTGAAGCAGCAGTGTCTCTTACTGCATCATTTCCCGACCTTCCGCTCGAAGTAGTGAAGAATAGGACTCAAGACTTTGTGGAGGCTGCCAGATCAGGCAGGCTCAAGCTTTGGATTTTTCCAACTAGTGTCAAAGTGATCGAAGGATGTGGAGCATTAATCATCGGCGACGGAGAGAACCCATATGCTGACGATCCCGCTTATATGATTAAGCAAGCGGAAGGATGGAAGGTGTTCCTCGAACTGACGAATTGGAACGAGCCATATTTCAAGCTTTCCGAAGAGCAGAAGAAGGCTTTCGAACAACTTCAAAACCACGTTGCCGAACAGAAGAAGGAGCTACGCGCTGCGAGTGTCCTGAAAGTCGAATAACCTCAAAGCACAACAAAGCGGTGCAGCCAACCGCTGGTAATTTGTCCCTAATGAGACGCTACATCAAGTAACAAATCCCCGATACCAGGCCTCATAACTTTCCTCCGGTTTAAGAGAATAATGTCGCAATCGAATTGTATGGTTCAATTGATATTCAAGCTTTATGGAGTTAGCAATTTTACCGAATATAAAGACTCGACAAAAAAGCACTGTTTTGTTTACTACTTAAATTGTTCGGAGAAGCAAACTATGGCTATAATTCAACGCAATGGAGTCGATGGGAAAAAGTGCTCAACATGTGACATATGGAAATCACTTAATGAATATTATCGCGATGCTTCTAAGGGGCCTACCCAGGGAGGACGGCATTGCCGTTGCAAAATCTGCTATACAGAGAGGAGGAAGCAGAGGGTGGATCTCAAGAGAGAAAAAAGTAAATAGCCTAACAAAGCGATGGAGCCAATTCCGGTAGCTGTCACGGATGCTGCTTACGCAGCCTCCGCGCCATTTTCCTCCGTGGCTCATCTTGAACGTTAGCCAAAAAACACCATGTTTTACACCTTACTTGCGGTTACATTTGTTTTATCCTTAGCCGTTTCATTTTTTGTTGTTCGGATATTTGAGAATCCTGCGCGAAAGATTTTTCAGCGTATTATTCAGGATGATATTGCTTCCGCATGGACCACTTACCTTAAGTTTGCTCTTTACGTTGTTGGCATTTCTTCAGGGATCCGATTGAGCCAATTGGAACGATATATTATAAAACCATCCTATAGACAAGACGCTCAAATTGAAGTTTTGACGACGCCAAAATGGGTTCTGGAACTTTATAGGACAGTGATCGAGACCTTACAAGGTCTTGCCTGGGTGCTTCTGACATTTTTTGTCGTTTCGCTTATAGCATTTGTTATCATTCGCTTTGTTGAAGTGATTAAGAAAAACAAAGAAGAAAAAGGCACTGCTGTCCAAAATAAAAATAAATTGGACAAGGAGTGCTGAATTGATGAGAGTTTAAGAGCTGTTTAGAGT
>CAKUMP010000210.1 GCA_934667795.1 uncultured Chthoniobacterales bacterium
CCACCCTGGCAGATTTTCTCCCACGGTCAATTTCCAGGTCATTTAAGACCATAAAACTCTCACCGCGGTGTAAAACATAAATAAAGGGATCCGGAGCAAAAAAGCCCGTTGCATACAATTGGTCCGGACAAGTGCTGGACGCCACAATCAACCGAGTTTCAGGAAGTTTTGCCATGCCTGCAACTTAATGACACCCTATAAAAGATTCAACCGGATTATGCAAAAAACAGGGGCAAAGTATTCACTCTGCCCCTGTTTTAGTCATTATGAAATCAGATTTACATCTATAGGGTTCTTATTTTGAACCGCCCGATCTTGGGGCAACCGGGGTGCCGGGGACCGGATAATTAGAAACTGACTGGCGGTGAGAAGTAGGCACAATGCGTACCGCACCTTTGGCATTATTTCTCCAACCATTCGGGTCTGCATATTCTTCTCCGGTATCATACAGCCCATTCACCTGATCTTCCAGGCCAGTCCCTTGCCCCATTTCCAGAATCGTAGGCGTCACGAATACCAGCAAATTTCGTTTCGTCCGCGAATTCATTTTTTCCTGGAAAAGATAACCGAGAATCGGGATATCCCCTAAAACAGGAACTTTTGCGGTTGCTTTTCCGCTTTCATCCTGGAGGAGCCCCCCGATTGCCAGCGTATTTCCACTCTGGATCAAAACGTTGGATTCCAGCGAGCGTGTATCAATCACAGGGCTGCTGACGGCAGCACCCTGGAAAATAAAGGTCGCATCGGCCACCTTGTTACTGATAGTGGGCTGCACGCTCAACGTAATATAATCGTCCTTATTAATGGAGGGTAAAACTTTCAGCGTATTTCCATAGAGTTTATCTTCGAACCCACCGAACACAGCGGTTGCAGTCTGCTCGTTAAAGTTCAACTGTGGAACCGGCTGATTACGTGTGATTTCAATGGTGGCTTCCTGGTTATCCGCCGTCACAATGCGAGGATGAGCCAGGAATTCAGCGTCCTGATCTTCATTCAGCAAGCGAAGAGTTGCGGAAAACTGCGGCACACTCAAAATAGCAAACTGTCCGGCAACCGCATCTCCCAGCGTTGTTGGGAATGGAACGGAATTGGCACTGGTTTCTCCATAACGAAGGAAATCAAACAATTGTGCTTGCCCATTTTCTCCAAACTCCATCTCATAAACCCCCTCATCATCCGGGAATGGCGAACCGCCATAGCGGAAAGTCTGAGGAGTGGAAGATCCCCCAACAACCCCTGCCCAGTTGATTCCATAACTTTGTTTTGGATTTGCCGTCACCTCTACCAGGCGGGCCTCAATCATCACCTGGCGGGTAGGACGATCCACCGTTTCCAAAAATAACGCAATATTATCCAGGTTAGAGCGAACTTCCCGATAAAAAATGGTATTGGTACGGGCATCTACCTGAGGTGGAACCTTGCTCTGCAACTGATCCTGCAACAGTGATTTAATATTTTCGCCACGAGCATAACTGAATTGGTAAGATGCGCTTTCTGTCGGTTCTGCTGCTTTTTCTGCTGCAGTTTTCACATAATACACATTTTCCACCTGATCCATGATCAAGCCTTTAGCGGTCACAATAATATGTAATGCTTCCATCGCAGTTACATCTTCCAAGCGTAAAGTGATCGTTCCAATTACGGCATCACTCACCACCATATTGACCTTTGCCTGGCGTGCCAGCAAACGTAATACCTGCTTTAGATCCTCTTCACTGAAGTCGCGAGGAGATCTTCTGTTCGGGTCAATAGAAGCCCCCTGTGGATACTCATCTGACAAATTTACCAGAGGAGGAGTTGCTCCTGCTGCGGCGGGAGGATCGATTAAAGTTTCCGGTGGGGGGTCGATTGGTGCGGGCCCAGGAATCAAAGGGTCCTGGACATTTTGCGTTTCAGAGGAAGTCGGAGTCACTCCATTGGGTGCGGGAATGGCTGCATCCGTAGTGGGTACAGTCTCCGAAGAAACGGGTTCATCCACGGGAATCGGCGTCGTATCCGCTGGTGCCGCGGTTTCTGAAGGTGTTGCTTCAACGGTGGTATCAACGGCGGTAGTTCCGTCCTGTGCAAAAACAAGGGAGGAGCACATTCCGACCGTCACAAGTGCAGCTGCTATTTTTAATTTCATCATGGCTGGTTTGGTTGGGTTGATCTTGCTTTTAACACAAGAGCAGGAATCATTGAAGCAAAAAACATTCCATCTGGCATTATTTCCCTCCATTTATTTTAAAAACGTCTTCTTTTTATTCAAATTCTTTCAAAAACAGGGGAAAGCTCACAAAATTGCATTTATGTTGGGCGGGAAGCGGATCTGGCAGCCTCTACAAATTGAAAAATTGCTTCGTGAGATTTTTTTCCCGGAGAGGTTTCGACTCCGGATGCGACATCTACCGCGAATGGTCGGACGGCGCGGATAGCAGCTTCCACATTTTCTGCATGAAGTCCTCCGGATAAAATGAGAGGAGTTTTCGGATTCGATGCACAAAACTGCACAGCCTGCGCCCAGTCAAAAGTTGCTCCAGTACCTCCATACTGTCCTGGTTTCACTGCATCCAGCAAAATGGCACGTACTCCAAACGTTGCCGCTTCCGGCAACATTTCACCTTCTTTAACGCCCAGAGCTTTAATCAGATTTGGGATCTTCCGGGCAAGCTGCCTGCAAAAACCAGGCGTTTCATCCCCGTGCAATTGAATATAGTCGAAATGATATTCTTCCACCAATTGCTGCAAATACGTTTCCGGTTCATTAACCGTCACCGCCACTTTATCGATAAACGGAGGGATATCCGCAAACCATTCTGCCACCTTCGCAGGTTCTATAAAACGTTTGGAACCAGGGTAAAGCACAAACCCCAACGCATCCGCGCCGGCTTCCACAGCAACCGCTGCGTCACGCCAGTTCGTTAATCCACAAATTTTGATTTTGGGGTAATGATGCAAAACGCGAGCAATCATGAATCCTTGTTTGTTTCAATCACGGTTCCCTCAACCGTTTTGATTGGACGCCCAGTGGTTCTATCTTCTTGAATTTGATGGTGCGTAATAATTTTGATTTTTCCTTGAGAATCACGGAAGTAAATACTCAGCACCCAGCTTACAAAGGAAATGATCAGAGCTCCCCAGAATGCCGCCCAGAACCCACCCACATGAAACCCAGGAACAATTTGTCCCACCCCGAGCAACAGCAGAGCATTGAGGACAAAAATAAACAGCCCCATCGTCAAAATAATCAAAGGAAAACTCAATAACAGTAACACAGGGCGGATCAGCGCATTCGCAATCCCTAAAAACAAAGAGGCTGCGATTAAAGGAATGACCCCTGAACCAGCCGTCCCTACATCAATCCCATCCACCAACACCACTGCGACTAGTACAGCTATCGTTGTAATCAACCAGCGAACTAAAAACGCTTTCATAAGATTATTAAATCAGAGTTTCTCATAAAAGCCAACCCTGAAGAAAGATATCCGTAGAAAAAATGGCTTATAACCCCTCTGAAGAAGAAGGGATGGGTTTACTCTCGTAAATAGAAATTGTTGTCATCAGGTCCACCGCCCGCTGCAGGACCGGGTCTCGCAATTTTGATAATGCATTTTTCCCCTGCGCCATTTCTTCCTGAAACTCTTCGATTTCCACATAATCGCCAGAAGTGAGAGCAGCTTCATTCATACGAGGCACTTTTTTATCAAAAACAAACTGTCCGAGTCCCTTTTTCTGGCTTTCTTCAAATACCAAAAGTTTCCTTTCCTGAGGGAACTCCACCCGTAAATCCGGGGTAACGCCATTTGGAAAAAGATTTCCGATTTCAGGCACAATCACTTCTGCGACGGCAAACTCCAGTTTTTGTCCTCCTTTTAAGGAAACGGTCGTTGTTTCCACGGCCCGACCGGCTGTGCGGTCTCCCACCAGCAGGGATTTGTTGCTTGCTCTGATCACTGCGGCGATCACTTCCCCTGCACCCCGTGTATCCTGATCAATCAACACCAGCACCACTCCGGAAAATTTTGGATCCTGATCTGAGGTAAAAATGCGCTCCTGTTTTTCTCCCGGTTTTTTCACTGAGAACAGCAATTTCCCTTTTGGAACAAACCGCTTGATCACATCTCTTGCCAAATCAAAATTAGCAGAACCGCCGATCACCCCACTTGCACGTAAATCCAACACCAGGAAACCGATTTCTCTTCCTGCAAATTTTTCCAGAGAGGCGTCGAGTTGATCTAAAGTAGAAGCTTCCAGCGTCCCCAGACGCAAATAAGCGATCCGTTCATCCAGAATTTCGCCATAAAAAGGATGGGTTTGGGAAAACATCTGATACTCTTCATTTGGATAAAGGATGGCGCCGGTTCCCAGACGATTCATGATCCCGAGCAGCAGTGCTTTATTTAATTCCTGATCTGAAAATGCTTCCGGGCGGATATAATTTGCCTTCAATTGTCCAATTGCATCCTGCAAATCTGCATCGCTCAAGGAATTGATCACCTCCATGACAGGTGGAAGTGGTTTCGGTTCGGGGGTGGGAGTTGGAGGTGGCGTGAGGGTGCTATTAGAAGAAGGAGTTTCTTCCGAAGAATCGGGACTTTCCGGCGCACTGCTTTCTTCAGAAGGCGTCTGATTCGGAGGAGCAACATTTGCAGGAGCACCCTCTTGAGGCGGGTCTTGTGTAGCCTCTTGCGCTTGAAGTTCAAACACACCAAAGGCACTGGCAATTACCAGACATCCGATCATCAAAA
>CAKUMP010000211.1 GCA_934667795.1 uncultured Chthoniobacterales bacterium
GTGGTAACAGGGCCGCGTCAATCGGGGAAAACGACCCTGACACAGATTGCTTTTCCGGATAAGCCCTATGTTTCTCTTGAAGAGTTGGATGTACGTGAATTTGCGCAACAAGATCCGCGTGGATTTTTAAACCAGTATTCCGACGGAGCCATTCTGGATGAAGTTCAACGTTGTCCTGATCTTTTTTCCTATCTTCAGACGCGGTTGGATACAGATAAAAAAATGGGGCAATTCATTCTGACCGGCTCGCAACAATTTGACTTGATTGCTGGAATTACGCAAAGCCTTGCGGGAAGGGTTGCGAAAATTTCTCTTCTGCCTTTTACTTTGCAGGAATTGCAGGATGCAACCCGTGCGCCGGAAACTCTTGAAGAATTGCTTTTCAAAGGATTGTATCCACCGATTTACGATCGTCGTCTGGATCCGTCCATCTGGTATGGTAATTATATAGAAAACTATATCGAAAAAGATGTACGACAACTCGTCAATGTGCGTGATCTAAGCACGTTCCGGCGGTTTGTGCGTATGTGTGCGGCACGCACTGGACAACTACTGAATTTATCCGCTTTGGCCGGCGACTGTGGAATTACCCACAACACAGCTAAAGCGTGGATTTCTGTATTGGAAGCCAGTTACATCCTCCATCTACTTACGCCCCATCATCAAAACTTCAACAAACGTCTGATAAAGTCACCCAAACTTTATTTTTACGATGTTGGTCTTGCTGCATGGCTCCTGAATATCCAGACTGCCGATCAACTGACTATTCATTCTGCACGAGGACAGCTTTTTGAAACATGGGTTGCCTCGGAACTGTTAAAATATCGCTTTAACCGTGCCCTGCGATCCAACCTTTATTTCTGGCGAGATAACAAAGGTCATGAAGTCGATATACTGGTGGAACAGTCCGACAAACTGTTACCCATTGAAATTAAATCCGGCCAGACGGTCGCTAAAGACTTTTTCGATAGTTTGAAAAAATTCCAATCTATGGCTGAGAATATGGCACCTCATGGAGTTTTGATATATGGGGGACAGCAATCACAAAATCGAGAACATATGGATGTGATCCCATGGAATCAGATACATAGCTTGTCCGGTGCCGTCGGAACATAATTCAGGAGTGTGGTGATATGTCTCCGCATCCTGGGAGGTGGCGCGCTTTTGGGAAGAGATTCACGCAAAGGAAATTTATAAAAACCTGGACATTCTTCTTCGTGTCTTGGTGTCTTCGTGTGAGACACTTCTTCCAGCGTGTACCACCTCGCTCTTCTCCGCATTACCCCATTTTAAAAATACCTTCGTGTGTAACAAGATGTGCTGATTTGTTACTCCACCCGTACTTCGATCACGCGTGCGTGGTCGAGGCCCCAGGTGGAAAGAATTTCCAGACGTAATTCCGAAATGGGTCTGGCAGGGAGGGCGTGACGCTTCTGTCGTTGCCAGTTATCTTTGACTTCGCATAGCACTTCTTCTTCCTGGTTTTCATTTACGGCGATGAGCTGATAATGACGCACGAGCTCCAATTGACCCGTACCCCAGATCATTTGACTCGAATACGCATCGGATTGCGTCAAGGTTAAGTGGCGGTGCAGTCCGGTGTCGAATGTCAGAACAATTTCTTTTGCCTGAATGGGATTTTTCCAGCGGAACTGGAGCCATGCAGGGAGGCCGGCTTTCGGGTCGCTCATCCAGCGATGAGGACCGGGCTGACATTGTGCAGGATTGACACCGCGGTCGCCTGTCACTGTACGATTGACACCGGAAAGAACCCATTCAGGGCCGGCATCTTGTTGAGAAGAGCTGGCAAGGATTTCCGCAGAAGCGGCAAGATTTTTTTCGGATGACAATTTTTCTCCGATCAGAAAAACATCTGATTTAAGCAGGCGTTGCTGGACGTCTTTCATTCCTTCGGAATCTTTCAAAAGGGCAGTAGGAGAAATGTTTTTCTGAATGGCAACCGCAGCAGCGGTTCCGGTTCCCTGGCCGACAAGCGCGCAGGTTGCCATGACGCGTGTGGATGCAAAGGCCACATGGGTAGCAGACAAATTACGTCCAGCAAACAGAAGGTTCTCAATGTTTCGGGAAACACAGCATTCGAGAGGAATCGGGAAAATATATGGAACCGGGTGTTGGACGCACGGAAGTTCTGTGACCGCATCCACGCCACTGGGCGGGTGAAGATCAATTGGCCAGCCGCCATAAGCAATCGCATGCGGATGCGGAGGGGCTTTAATGACATCGGATTCTGTCAGAATGTGATGTCCCAGAAAACGACGGCTTTCGCGTTTTCCTGGAATGGAAGCGATCCAGTCGAGCGCCCAGTTGTCTGCCTGATATTCCGGTGTGCTTTTCACATGATCCCAGACGCCCATGAGGATCCGGAGCAATTCGTGCCGGATTTTTTCATCGTCTTTAATCGTATCAAGCTGTCCGCCCCATTCGAGCCACCAGAAGCCGTATTCCAATGGAAACTCCTGATCCTGCCGTGGGCGGATGCGCAGGTGTAATTCTTCCTTGGTAAATTTTCTGGCCCATTCCGGCGCGATAAATGGCATCGGTTTATCGTGTCGTCGCGCCATAAACAAGAGCGTGGATCCCAGCGTTTCTTTATCGGGTTCCGGCTGGGCTAATGATTCTCCGAACTCTGCCTGTCCTTCGCGTCCCCAGTGAGAATCCGCACCTGCCGCTTCGCCAAGCCCACCATCTCCGGTGCAATCAATAAAGATAGATCCTTCAAACCAGAAGCCATCTTCCGTGCTGGCACGCACCGCCTTGATTTTCCGGATTTTGTTTTCCTGTACCTCCGCGGCAACCACACGTGTGTTTAAAAAGAGCGTCAAGTTAGGTTCTTTTAAACAAAACTCATAGAGGATCAGATCAAACATGCACGGGGAGCGCTGGGCATTCCGATAAGAGTTTTCCAAACGGATTTCCTCAATAATTCCCGATTCGCGGGGTTCCAGGACCAGGTCTTCCGCTGGGCGCTTGGTATTTGCGCCGACCACATGCATCCGCACTTCACTGCTGGCATTTCCTCCGAGCACCGGACGGTCCTGAATCAACACGACTTTCGCGCCCTCACGCGCTGCAGCAATTGCTGCACAAACACCGGAAAGACCGCCGCCGGCCACTACAACTTCATAACGCTCTTCTGTCCATCGGGCGATTCCCTGAGAATCAAGAGAAGAAGTTTCTGGAGAAATAGAAATAGTCATAAGTAAAGTCTATATGGGATTGTACCGCTGTCCAAATTAAAAATATTAAAGAATCTGCTGAGTTTTCGTTGATTTTGGACGTGAAGATCACGCATCGAAATCGACTTCCAGGAAGCTTGCCAGGTTACAGCCGTTTTGTCCGCTTAGACGAGTGAGACCACCGGAATGGGCGTCTCCATGTGCCTGCAGACGTACGGCAACATCGAAAAGGAACTGGGACGTTTTTGGGGGAACCCCCAAGACCTTCCAGGGGAGCAGAGTCGTCATCGTATAGGCCGCAGGCGTTGCTTTATAGCGAGGCGGAATGGATGTCGCTGGACGCAGGTGCGCATTCTGGATCGTAGGTTTTATCGTTTTTGTTTTTGGAGTAAGAAAAAATGGAATAATTTTGGACCGGCCATTTTTTGCCAGATCGAGGCGTATATGGGATCCATGTTGCGGACGATTGGGGTTATGCACTTTCACATTGGAATCTTCCACATGGAATTCGAATTCAATTCCGGCGGAGAGTTTGCGTATTTGCACATAACCAGCCGGAACGCCTGCCAGCAGAATCGGGGCAGAAATCACGCCTTTGGAATCGGGCGTCAGACGTTTACGCTGTAAAAGTGTCGTGCCAATGGCTAAAATGGATTTTGAAGCCGTGTCTAACTCCAGGTGAATGGATTCAGTCAGGTTCTGGAGATTTTTAAGAGAAATTTCCTGTGTCCGGCTTTCTCCGGCAGGGACAGGAAGCCGAAGCCGGGATTTCCCGACAAGCGAAACTTCCGACGATTTTGTTCGAACTTCCAGTTCCGCAACAATTTTCCGGGAAGTGGGATTTTCCACATGGAGTGTCACCTGATTTTTTTCTCCCTTGGCAGTCTGGAGAGAACTGTTGTGATCCAGACGGGCAATAATACGGTCTTCAATCCCCTGGGAACTGCGTCCGGTGCCGGAAATTACAGATTCAAAATGTCCCAGTAATCCGACTTTCTGATGGGCTTCGATCAAATCATCACACATCGCCCAGATAGCGTCTAATGGGAGAGTTGCCGCGGTATTGGGATCCAGCATGGCAGCGTGATAAATGTGTTCCCGTTTACGTGTCAACGCAGCTTCCACAGTCAGTTCCTGGACCTGGATATTGGTCTGACAGAGCGCAGCTAGCTGCGGGGGGAGAGCACCCACGTGCGTCGGCTGAATCCCTTGTGCATTCACCAGACAGGGAACTTCCACACAACATTCATTTGGGAGATTTGTGATTAATCCACGGTTGGGAACATTCCCGTAAATCACCGTCGGACGATTTGTTTCCTGGGCATAAATAATATAGGAACCGTATTCATGTGACTGCGGTTCGATCGCAATGCTGCCGTTTTCGCCGAGCAATTCTTTTTCGGTGGATGCCCAGACGGAAGTAATGATTTCGCAGCGGCGGAGGTATTCGTCGATCGGGATTTCAAATTTATCGATCAATTTTTTCCCGTGCGGGATAAAATAGGGG
>CAKUMP010000212.1 GCA_934667795.1 uncultured Chthoniobacterales bacterium
TGTCACACCCCCGAACTAAAATTCTGTTTGTTTTTCCATATTGATTTCATGAAATTGTTCATTTTAAAAAGCCTAAACCCCTGCCAGTTGATCGTTTTCCCCTGACATGAAAATACTCATTACAGGTGATTTCCATGGCCGACTGGCTGCGTATGACTGGTTACAGTCTGAAGAGTCGCGTTTTGATGCGATTTTATTAACGGGCGACCTGCTGGACCCATTTGGTCAGGATCTTTCTATTCAAATGCAGTTCTGGAAACTGCTGGATCAAAAGATTCGTCAGCGTGGGGGATTGCTGGCGACGTGCCAGGGCGAGCATGACGCATGGTTTCCGGACTGGGAATGGATGAAACGAAAAATCGGGACGGTACATTATAAGTCTTTGTGTGTCACCTCTACCTCCTGGCGTGTAGAAGACCGTGGGCCTATTCAAAAGCCCACCACCACCACAGCCAGTACCTGGATTGTTTTGAATCACGAACCTCCACCCGGACTGAAAGTCAGTGTCTCCACCACTTCCGACCTTATCCGTCCTGTCCAATTTACAGAACATCAGCCGGACTACCTGATTTGTGGGCATTTGCATGATGCTCCATTTCTTCCTGGTGGGTCGTGGTGGGATCATTTTGGCCATACGATTGTATTCAATCCCGGGCAAAACTCCCTTCATCCACCACCCACGCATATTATCCTGGACCTCGACGCACATTCCGCAACATGGATGCCTTCCCATAGTATCCCACCTGTTGTCATCTCCCTCCCGGAGTCGTCCGCGCCTCAAAAGGGATAATAGCCTAAAAAAATTACCACCCCTCTCCATCCACCCCACATTGTAAATATCTTTTAAAAAACCAAAAATAATAAAATATTATGAATAAATCTAAAACCATTATCGTAACACAAGCGGATTACAATAAGTTAATGGATCTGATCCAATCGCTTTCCCATGAAGAACGCGCCAGTCGTCCGGCACTCAAAGAACTGGAATCAGAATTGCAACGTGCAGAAGTCACGTCGGACGAAGACGTTCCAGATGATACCATTACTTTGAATTCACGCGCAATCCTCGAAGACGTTCAGTCGAAAGACCAACTGGATCTTACGGTAGTCATGCCTGAGGATGCAGATATTGATACAGGGAAAATTTCGATTCTGGCACCCCTTGGCACAGCGATGCTTGGATACCGCGTGGGAGATGAATTCGAATGGGAAATCCCGGCAGGACGTACCCGCTATCGTATTGTTTCTCTCGCATTCCAGCCGGAAGCCGACAAGAAAAATTAACACCTGTTAAACAGTTTGAAGTGCTCTGACGTGTCAGGGCTTTGGTTCTGGGCGAGATATCGCCCAGAACTTTTTTTTGAAGGTAAAGTGATTGTGGGAGGGAGGTCGGCCGACGGGGACGTTGGCGCTCAAAGAATTATTCAGGGGGAGAATTTTTTACTTTGTACTTTAATTGCCTGGATAAAATCCAGCGGACGGCGAGCATATCGACGGTTGCTTTCAAAGCGCGGTTACCGAATCCGTATTTTGAGACTCCGGCCACCCTTGCGCGATGATTCACTGGCGTTTCTGTAATGCGAAACCCTGCGCCCTTGATCAAAGCGGGGATAAACCGATGCATTCCATAGAAAGGCACCAGTGCCTGCACACATTCTTTGCGCAAAACTTTCAATGAACATCCGGTGTCTCTTACGCCGTCTCGTGTAAAACGGGAACGTACCGCATTTGCCACCTTGCTGGTCATGCGTTTGCTCCAGGTATCTTTTCTTTGTGCCCGGAATCCGCAGACCAGATCATACCCATTTTCCAGAATATCGAGCATCCGGTTGACATCTGCCGGATCATTCTGTAAATCGCCATCCATTAAAATAATGACCTTCCCATACGCAGCGTGCATTCCGACATACATAGCCGCACTCTGTCCCGCATTTTTTTCAAATTCCAGAACCCGTACATTTGGCTCAGGAACCACCCGTCGAACCGTTTCATCTATGGAACCATCATCCACAAAAACAATTTCATAGGGCTTTTGTGTTTGTGTCAAAGCCTCATGAATCTGTTGCTGCAATTCCTGTACATTGTCTTCTTCATTATATAATGGAACGACAACAGAATAATATACACTCTCACTGCCCATAAGTCTGCTTAAAGTGGCTGAGTCTGATAGTTGTAGCAAGCGAAAACCCTCAGCGTTTTTACGGAAATCTGAAAACGCTTTACCTCAATCACGGCGATCAATTCCCAGTCCGCAAACCCACGGTCAATAGCCGAAGTCGGCTTTTCACTGTCCTGAACGGTAATAAACAATGCAGTTCTTCCCATAAATGGATTAATTGCGCGTTGTTCTGTAAAAAACGGGTCCAGTTTACGGGGGTCATCCGTAGGGATAAAAGCATCATATCTTGGCCAGAAGGAAAACTGGCTTTCGATATTTTGTGATTCCGGGATATAGACGGGGGGGTGTTCAGGAGCTTCCGGCCGTTTTTCCTTTAAATAAAACCCAATGGAGGCTGCGGTCAGGTGGCTATCCCCTATCAGGAAAACTGTTTCTCCCATCCGCGCTTCAAATTCGTTTCGGATTCGTTCTACCTCCGTGGTAGCGGATTCCCATCCCCACAATGCTCCGCCCGGGTCCTGTTCATAGCGCAAAAATGCCCCTGTCGGTCTCAATGTATCGGTGTGAAAAAGCAAAACGGTCATGACTGCTCCCACGCTTAATGCCAGTCCCCCACCAATATTCCATGCGGCCTGCCGCCGACTTCGTGCCAGCCGTTCTTCCCATACTCCAACGGTTAAAATACCCAGACTGATCCACCCCGGAATCGTTTGGGTAATTTCTCCCTGCCCATTAAATGCCAAAATGAAGTAAAACAAGACCCAGGGCAGCCCAAAAACCAGTAAAAAATACTCCCGCCCCCCCCTTTTTTTGTTTTTGCCCCATGCGATACTCCCCACCGCTAAAATAACACCAATGAAAATCAACGGAGAATACCACACCAGATGTTCTCCCACAAATCCTGCCCATGCGCCTGTCTGCACCCCACCACCTCCACCCAGACCCGTGATACGCACATGCGAAAGCGTCACCCACTCGTGTTGCGATAACCAATAAAAAACCGGTGCGGCAGCGATCAAAAACACAAGACACATCCCCATGAAACCTCCCCAGTATTTCAGTCCCCCGGGGATATTCTGCGCAGTCTCGCTTTGCTGCTTTCTCCGAATTTCACACACCAGTAACCACACTCCCACCAGTAAAACAAAAAAGCCATTCCGATATTCACACAAAAATGCCAGACCCGCCACCAGCCCCACAAACAACCACCAGCCCGTTTTCCCCTTCCCTTCGGAATCCCCAATGTGCCATACCCCCCATAACCCGACACTCCAAAAGAAAACAGATAAAATATCTATCCCCATAAACACGTTTCCGGCATTGAAAATCGGAGTCAGATTTAAAAGCACCACAGCCCACATGCCGGCTCTTTCGTTGTAAAGCTTGCTCCCAAGCAAAAAAAGAAACCACGAAGCGCCCAATCCCAGCAGTGGAACCAGAAAACGTACGCCAAATGCCGTTTCACCAAATAAACTTGTCCCTAATTTAATCGCAAGCGCAACCCCCGGCCCCCCACTGTAATACGCCCAATCCGGATTTTCCGCCCATTGAAAATAATACATTTCTTCCGGCAACAACCCCGTCCCCCCTATGAGACCATAACGAATCAAGGTCAGTACCCCCAAGAAAATCCATAAAAATCGTTTTACATTCATAAAGGCAGCTTAATCAATTGTCATGTAGGTACGCGACAGGACTTTTTCGTTTTCGGGGTTAATTGTTTCGACGCGAAGCTGGCCTAATGACCAGTAATCCTGGATTTTTTTGACGCGGACTACCTGGAAACGTTTACAGATTTTTCCATCCCAGTTATAGCCATCCATTTTCACAAGTGCACCGGATTGCTGATCGAGCCAGAGAACCACTCCGGAATATTGCGAATCGCGATTGGGTGCACGTGCAAGAATCTGATGTGTCCGACGAGGACCTATGATCTGCTACCCCTGATATTCAAGATTTTCCCAATAAAGAAACCAGAGGGACAAATCTTCAAAAGTCAGATCTGTTTGCGCAATTGCTGTCCGAAGTTCGTCCGGGGTTAGGGGAGACGGCGTTCCTGATGCAGAAAGTTTGGAAAGCGTACTTTTGGAAGTATCAAATTGAAGTAAAAAGGATTCCTTATTCAGGTCATATTGAATCCCCTGAGGCGTCACACGAATTGTTACCGGGTATTGTTCACGACCTGAGCGCAAAGTTCCTTCCAGAACCGTCCCTTCTTGAAACTGGGAAAGACGAACTGCCTGCAGCAAAGCATGCGGATCCACTTCCCTTTCATCCGCCATCGCAGAAAAGCCGGGAAACAGTAAAAAAAACAATACCCCCAAATCAAAAAACGGCCATAAAAAAACAGAGGAAAATTTTCGATTCATCATAAAGCAATTACACACATCATATTTTTCTCAACACCTCTTCCAACATATTTGCCCGAACAGGCTTACTTAAATAGTCATTCATACCTGCTTCCAGACACCGTTCACGGTCGCCAGAAAGTGCATTTGCGGTCATCGCAATAATCGGCGTCTCTCCCTGGGCGCCGGGCAATACTCTGATTTTTCGAGTCGCGTCAAACCC
>CAKUMP010000213.1 GCA_934667795.1 uncultured Chthoniobacterales bacterium
GAATATTTTTTATCCTTAAATTTCCGCGGCCTAAAAAAAGTCTTCTAACTGAGAGATATGAAAATGAAATCCGCTTTAAAAAGCCCTTACATATCCGTCACTTTAAGAAGGCTTGTCCAATTTATTTTTATTTTGGACAGTAGTGGCATCTTATTTATTCCTTAGATGATTCTGTACACTCTTATTTACCGCCCTTTTTAGTAAATCATCGAGCATGGCGTTCAGGCGATTAAGGGTGAATCCGCTGGGTGTTCGCTGGGCATTTTCCCAACTGATCAGGGTGCGCAACGGCACTCCCCAGGCTTCCGCCGCCTCTCTTTGGCTCAAGCCATGACACTTCCTGGCCCTTTTCAACTTTTCTTTTAACTCAACCGACATTTTCCAGCTTTTTCTTCTTTTTGCCAATTGGTTGGATCCGCCCTTTTCGAGCAACCCCCATTTTCTGCTTTTTGTCTTTTTGTTTTGCTCGTTCCACAGCCTTGGCTGCGAATGCGGGAAATTCTTTTGCCCCCAGCAGCAGAGCGTCGCTACCGATATCAGCGTCCAGATCCGGCCAGTGAACGCTAACCGGGTAAATCTCGAAGTTCTCGCGTTCTTTCTGACTAGCAAGAGCAAGTGTCGGATAGAAGGATATTGGCACGCTGATCTCCCTGCCGTCTTCCAGAACAAAACACAGTTCAGTGTCATCTATTCTCACACCGCTGACACGCGGAGGTCTTTCCATTATCATCTCTTTCGTCTCTTTCATGATTTTGTTTTCTCCCATGCCACCTGAATTTCATCTGTGTGTTCAACGAGTATCTTCATGATGTCTCGCAGTTCCTGCTTACCAAAGCCGTAGTTCCATGCTATCTGCAACGTGTCCATCCACACCTTACACTGTGAGTCTTGCCCTTTACCGCGATAAACATGCACATGCATCGGCTCCTGCAGGTCTGCAATATAAAAAGACACTCTGAAACCTTTCCCCTGAAAATCGTTGGCATTGCAAATTGTATTACACAGTGTGTAATAAAACACAAGAAAATATTGATTTTTTTCATTTCTCCAAAGACGCTCTTCTTGCCGGGCACGCCGACGTCCTCGTCGGCTAAAACGGATCTGTTTCACGCAAAGAGCGCAAAGGTCGCAAAGAATTTTTTAAATGTAGGGGCGAATTGCGTTCGCCCAAAGACAAGTGGAGTGGTACGTGCCGGAAGAATTGCTGGATTTTTATTAGCCGCGGAACTCGCAGAAAAGCGCAGAATATTTTTTATTATTAAATTTCCGCGGCTTTCCGCATTTTGCCTATTTTATTTGAAATCATTCGTGTCCATTCGTGTTCATTCGTGGTTAAAACAGGAAAAGATGTTTGAACCCGCATCACGCTTACGCCCTCTTACAAGGCTCTCGTAATCAATATTCCAGATTCGTGCCATTACGTAACAACTCATACACAACATCCACCAACTCTGGCATTGCCTGACGGTCCAATTGCAGGATGTGTTTAGCCATTTTTTCATGACTTTCCAATGCTCGTACCACGGCCAGATGTACTGCTCCGTTTAAATTCCCTTTTTTTGCCTGTTCTCGTGTGTTGTTTTTCACCTGTGCCATCACAATTTCATTTTCACTTGTGATTGCGCTTACCTGATTTACAAAAGCAACCTGATCCTGCATCGGTGTGACCTCACCGAATATGCGATTAAGCTTTGCAATAATTTCCTGCATAAACACAGGCTTATCCCCGGCCCGGCCGCCACCGCCTGGACCTATCGGCGATAAAACATTTTCATCTTCCGGTTCTTCTGTGTTTTCATGACGCCCTTTAATATCAAACCCTGTGAGCAACAAGCCTTGTAAATCCACTCTTTCCTTTGGCTCATTTAAAAGCCGTTTTTGCAAAAGTTTGGCAAAAGCAACAAAATTTTCCAGTTCCGGATCTGCAAAATCAATAAGTTGTGCCAAATAAAAATAGGTCCGACAAAACCTCCCTAAATCAGATTTAAATGCCAGCAGAGTAGCGATTTGTTCTCCAAAGACCTCCTGATGCTGCTCTACCGATTTCATCCCCTCTTCATCTCCCTGGGTTCTTGCTTTTTTATAAAGTGCTTCCAGCTTTTCTGTCTCCTCGCGCAGGCTTTTCATTTTCTCGTTATATAATCGAGTTGCGCGATCGGTTGCTGCATATAATGCCTGATGCATCGGCGCTTTCACAGATGGTGCAAGAGCCGTTAATGTTTTAAAACGTGCTTCCTTAAACTTTTCCAGATCCTGTCTTTCATACAGAAAATGTTTATCCAGACGTTTTTTGATTTCATAAATGATGTTTAAATCCTGGGCTTCTTCCACTTGAGCTCCGGAATCATAAAGCGCAAATGCCGCACGCACACTTTCCGGATCATTTACAAAATCGATAATAAAAACCGTATCTTTCCCTGGCGCCATACGGTTCAAACGGGAAAACGTCTGGACGACCTCCACCTGATTTGCGATCTTTTTATCCACATACATCGCCACCAGCTTGGGTTGGTCAAATCCTGTCTGAAACTTATTTGCCACCAGCATTACTCGATATTCCGGGCGGTCAAAAGCAAGCCGTAAATCCTGCCCCTGTATATCCGGGTTCATGTTTTTCTCGGTAAACTCCGCATTTTCGTCGATAGAAAAAATATCCTCCGAAAGACTTTCATCATTCGGGTGCATCACTTCCTTGCCGGTTACTTTATCAGAAAACGCAACCAGAGATTTAATAAAGCTATATTCCGGATGTTGGGCAATATAACGGTCGAATGCTTTTTTGTAGCGAATAACGGCAGCCCGGGAACTGGTTACGACCATTGCTTTGGCTTTTCCATCCAGCAGATGCGCCACATTTCTGGCAAAATGTGCCACAATAAACTCCACTTTTTGGGTCACATTCGTTGGGTGCAGTGTCATCCATTGCGCCAGTGCTCTTCTTGCGCTCCTGCCATTCACACGCTCCGTATCTTCAATCTCTTTGGATAAATGATAAGCCGTTTTATAGGGAACATACCCTTGCAGGACATCCAGAATAAACCCTTCTTCAATCGCCTGACGCATCGTGTACGTATGAAATGCTTTCGGCAAATTATCATCAGATGCCGGTTGCGTCGGATCTTCCGGACGCCCAAATAACATGAGTGTGGAATGCTTGGGCGTCGCAGTAAATGCAAAATAACTGATATTATCCGGCCGAACACGCGACTTTTGCATTTGCTCCAGTAACTCGTCCACCGTGAGATTCTCCTTTTCCGTTTTTTCCTGTATCCCCAATGCCGTATGCAAAACCGCTGCAGAAGCCCCGGTTTGCGACGTATGGGCTTCATCAATAATAACTCCAAAATTTTTGCGTTTGGAATTCCTGTAAGCAAGAATGGCTGCCAGCGCATACGGAAACGTTTGAATCGTCACCACAATGATCGGGGTCCCGGCTTGTAATGCTTCCGCAAGACGTTTGCTTTTGGATTTCGTGGATGTCGTGATCGCTGCAATCACTCCAAACTGATGATCAATCTGTTTCACCGCCTCCTGAAGCTGCCCGTCCAGTACATTGCGATCCGTTACAATAATGACACTATTAAAAACCGGGTCTCCATTGTCTTTTCGCAGTTTGATTAAATCATGCGCCGTCCAGGAAATCGTACTTGTTTTTCCTGATCCTGCACTATGATCCGCAAGATATGTCATCCCGGCACCATTTTTCCTTGCATCTGCAATGATGGCATTCACCGCCGTCCATTGATGAAAACGAGGGAAAATCAGCGTCTCTTTTAATGAATAATTTCCATAAATATCTGCAACCCGTTTTTTCTCCACATAGACAAAACTATGAAAAATACGTAACCAGGCGTCTCGCTGGCAGACGTCTTTCCAGAAATAAGCAACCGGATATTCCTGTCTCCCATCCGCCCCCATCTCGCCCGGAGGATTCCCTGCTCGTCCATCATTCCCTTTGTTAAAGGGCAGAAAAAATGTGTTTTCTCCATTCAGATTCGTCGTCATCATGATTTCCGAATCCGACATGGCAAAATGAACAACGGCTCCACGCTTGAATGTCAATAATGGTTCCTTCCGTCTCGTGCCTGGATCTACAGGCAATCGATCTCTCCGGTATTGTTCCATTGCCGCTTCTGTTGATTGTGTGAAATCGGTTTTTAATTCCACCGTCGCCACAGGAATACCATTGATAAAAAAGACCAGATCAATCGCAAGTTCACGCGCAGGATGGTATTTTAATTCCGGAACCACACGCAGAATATTTGCCTGATAACGTTTAATGACGGCTTCATTTCGTTTATCTTCAGGCGCGGTTCCTGTCATTTCAATCAACCCGCATCCAGCAATAGAAAACCCTTGCCGAAGGACTTGGGTGGTTCCTTCTGACTCCAGTTCCTTGGCAAGACCATTCATTAACACCTCACGCGCTTTAACGCCATTACGACGTTCTAAAGTCTCCCACTTTTTGTCCTGCCCGCTTGTCTTTAGCCAGGACTCAACATCTTCCGGATACAAAGCACGTTCGGTATCGTATCTTAGGGTGTCTCCAACGACCCAACCTTGTTCAACCAGTTTCGACAGAATATAATTTTGAAGATGCTTTTCCTGATGTGCAGATGCATTCATATGGATTCCC
>CAKUMP010000214.1 GCA_934667795.1 uncultured Chthoniobacterales bacterium
ATATCCGTTAGATCTTTCATATTTAGGGCTACCTTCTTTATGAAAACTGCACTTATCCGTTTTTTGCCTATAGCAGCAATGTTTGCTGTCATTTCAATGGGCTACTCCGCATTTATATTTTTAAGTCTGCCAAAACCTCCCAAAGCGAGTGATATAAAAGAAATTAAATTTAATAGAAGTGATACTTCCATTAACCACAGTGAAACAGTCATTCTTAGCCGAGAAGAGTTTCTTCGATTCTTTGAGGAAGGCGTTTTTTGGAATGATGAAACATCCCAGGATAAAGTATATAAATCGGGTGATTTTAAAAAACCACTCAATGAACAAGGAGGATGGATACATTGTTCCGGTGTTTTTGCAACGAAGGATGGGTATGTTTTTACGTTTAAACGTCCACGTGTTGGGGTTCTGGAGATTTCAGATGCGGAATATCGCTCGGGTTTTTTGGTGTTGCCTGAGTATAAATGAGAAGAACTGAAGAAGGCATTGCACTTCACATCTGCTAGCATCACGTTTCCTGCTGCTTGTGGCGCATCCAAGTAAAAAACGCAGCATGGGCATTCGTAGTAAGTTTCTACGATGTTTTAGTTGAATATTATAATACATGCATGACCTCAGGCGTTCATGGAAGCACTGTGGATTATCTGATTTGTGCCTATGCTTCCCACCGTAATTTTTATATTCTGACTACCGATCCTGACTTTCAACACTATTCCAAACATATCCCCATATCCTTATTGGTTCCATGAACCGTTCAATACAAAACAATTAATCAAAATACGTCTTGCTAAATCAATATCGATCGTAATACTGTAATACGTATGGAGACTGTTACGATATCACCAAAATTTCAAATTGTTATTCCACAAAAAATCAGAGAAGCGATGGGGCTTCGCAGTGGTGAAAAGGTGCGAATGATTCCTTTCCGTAATCGTATTGAAGTGATACCAGTTCGCGATATTCGGTCGTTACGAGGCTATCTAAAGGGAATCGACACGTCCTTTATCCGAGATGAGGATCGGGTATGAATGTAGTCGATTCTTCTGCCTGGCTTGCCTATTTTGCCGACGAACCTACTGCTGATTTTTTCTCCGAAGCGATAGAAGACACCGAGCTTCTTGTTGTGCCTTCTATCTGTATCTATGAGGTTTTTAAGGTGATCTTAAGGGAGAAAGGGGAAAACGATGCCTTTGTTGTCATTGCAGCAATGCAGCAGGGGCAGGTCATTGACCTTGATGCTGATTTGGCGATTGAAGCGGCAGCTGTTGGTAACGAGGAAAAATTGGCTTTTGCCGACTCCGTCATTTATACCATCGCACAACGGTATTCGGCGACTTTATGGACACAGGATGCTCATTTTTCTCAGAAATTGCGCGTGCAATACATTGAAAAGAAAAAAGAACCAAAAGGTTAACAAACGGGTAGTTTCCAACTTCGTTTAGCCACAATTATAACGAGATAGAACAAAACAGACGTGAATCTGGACGTTTGAAAATATGAAGCCCCGAATCATAGCCACCATCATTTTGATACTTCTGATTCTGCCGCTTGTCTTCATCGGACCGCAACAATATGGCTACGCATTTCTTGGGTATCTCAGTTGTTTTGCCGCACTTTTACAGGTGTTTGGTGCGGAGTCACTGATTTGGATGCTGATTGCCCCCCTGATGACTATTGTCTTAATGATTGTCTTTGGTGGCTTGGCTATGGCAACTATCACATATTTGGTTATGGTCATCTCTGACTGTCTCAAAAGCATATTGAGCTACAAGGCCACCAGATTCATTCCGCTGACATTTTCGCTCTGCATGACCATCGGTTTGACTTTTCTCGCATTATTTTCCACACAGCCGCCAATAAAGATGGAGGTTGTTTTGTTTGTTGCCCCAATTATACTTTTATTGACCTCAGCCTTCTATGCGTTTATCGTCAAATAGGAGGATGCGAAGAATGTAGCAAACTGGATTTCTTATGGACGAAAGAATCAACCTCGGTAAATCGGAGCCTGAGCTTTATCAAGCGGTGGTTGCTCTTAATGCGTTAGCATCTTCTGCCTCCAAGGCTGCTGGTATTCCAGAAGGATTTTCGCATTTGTTACGACTGCGTGCTTCTCAAATCAATCAATGTGCGTTTTGCATACGCATGCATACTCGAGATGCTATTTCCAGTGGGGAATCAACGGATAGAATCAGTGTTTTACCAGCCTGGAGAGAGTCTGATTATTTCGATGAGAAGGAACGTGCCTCGTTGGAATTAGTAGAAGCGATTACTTTGGTTTCCATAGGACAAGTTTCAGACCCTGTTTATGAGCAGGCGGCAGCTAAACTTTCCAAAGAAGAAATTTCCGCAATTGAATGGGACGCTGTCATTATTAATATATGGAATAGACTCGCCATTGCCAGTCGTTACCCTGTAACGCCCAAAAACTAACAAATGAATACGGCAACGGGAAGAAATCCTCGATGAGTTAGCACAAACCTTTAAATGTGCCCTGAAAGGGCAACCCACGTCAGACCAGGGCAACGCCCTGGGTCAGAAATGATCCTGGAATGAACCCTGTAAGGGTGATCTAAGGGGGGCGCATAAAACATCGCTTTAGATTCACCCTTACAGGGTTCATTTTGTTGTTTTGTTTGATCTAAGATCTTTCCCTAGCCCTAGGGCGATTGCCCTAGGCTGACATAGGTTGCCCTTTCAGGGCACATTCTCCTGATTTGCTCCAGTGTGTGGTTTTCGGTAAAATACAACCAAGAAGGATTGATTTTCCATGACTTACAGTTTTTCTAAAGGGGGCAAGTTAGTGGTATAGGTAATCGGAAGCCTGTTGGTTCCTGACAGGGTGAAGAAAGGAATTTTCATCTTAAACGCTTTTCTTCAGCCGACGGGGACGTCGGCGTACCCGGCAAAAAGACCTGCCGACGGGGACGTCGGCGCTCCCAGGGGCTGGGCTCAGGGTCGGAGCGCTTAGCGTACTAGCATCAATCCTCTGGAGAAACATTTTCCAGGGAAGCGATTTGTTTCATGACCCGGTTGCTGAGATCCTGATAAACGGTGCGGGAGTCGCCTTCGAGGTCGGCTTTGGTAAAATGCATGGGTTCTCCGACGACCATACGGATTTTGGAGAAATTGGGGAGTTTTGCGGTTCGAGGAAATGCTTCGTAAGAACCGAAAATGCGCATGGGGATGACCGGGGCCAGCGTTTTGGCAATCACTAAGCCGAGTCCCGGTTGTGCAGGAAGGAGGTTGCCGTCGGAAGAACGATGTCCTTCGGGAAATACCAGGATGCGGTTTCCTGTACGAACCAGTTTGACCATCGTTTTAAGCGCACTCATGTCGGCCCTTTTCTGATCGACAGGAATGACATTTAACTGTGGAAAAATCGGACCCAGGAGTGGCCATTTTAATAAGGATTTACGTGCAAGGTAATAGACTTCCCGTTTGCATGAAATCCCGACCAGGGGGGGATCCAGAAAACTCTGATGATTGACGGCAAGAATAGCGCCGCCATCTTCAATAATGCGTTCCTGGTGGACCACTTCGAAATCAAAACAGAAATGGCCGATTAAACGAGAAAGGGTATGTCCAAGAAAATAAACCGTCTTCATTGGGCAACTGTGAGGATTAACAATTTGAGTCTTTTAGAGTTTGCGCGAACTGCAGGGATTGCAGATGTTCCATTGCCTGTTGCACCACTTCTTCCGCAGAAAGGTGGGAGCTATCAATGATATGGGCATCAGGAGCAATGGTCAGTGGAGAATCCTTGCGAGAAGAATCCATTTGATCGCGTTGTGTAATGGGGTCGGTTTGGCCTTCGGCCTGGCGACGCTGGGCCCGGACTTCCGGGGAAGCATCGATATACAGTTTAAAAGGAGAATCCGGGAAAACAACACTGCCAATATCGCGTCCTTCCATCACCAAAGGAGACATGAATCCCAATCCCTGCTGCAATTCGACCAGCGCTTTGCGCACTGCCGGAATTGCCGCCACCAGAGAAACCGATTTATTGACTTTTTCAGTGCGGAGATGCTCTTCAGGGTCTTCGCCATTCAGGCGTAACAGCCCCATTCCATTTTCAATAGAACAGGTTAAATCTGTTTCATCTAACAAATTTTCCACCGCAGCCTGGTCTGCCGGGTCTATTCCTTTTTCTAATGCCAGCCATGCGATGGCGCGATACATGGTGCCGGTATTGACGTATGGAATGGAAAAATGGGCTGCCAGGGCACGGGCAACCGTGCTTTTTCCGGAAGCCGCGGGGCCATCAATGGCAATAACTGGATAGAGTGGAGGCACGATAATAAATTAGTTCTTGATACGGGTTGTACTGATCACAGGAGTGGTTGCACGGGAACCACTGGGTTTCATAACAGAGTTCAGGTGTTCTATGAACGTCGGGTAGGAAGTTGCGATACATTCTGTATTTTGAATGACCGTTTCTCCTTCGGCAAATAGTCCGGCGATCGCAAATGCCATCGCAATACGGTGGTCGCCAAAGCTATCGAGTTTGGCTCCTTTCAGCTTCGCTCCTCCGGTAATTTCCATCCCGTCTTCGTGTTCCACAACCGGGACACCCATTTTTTGCAGATTGGTCACCACTGCCGAAATCCGGTCACACTCTTTCACGCGCAACTCCTT
>CAKUMP010000215.1 GCA_934667795.1 uncultured Chthoniobacterales bacterium
GCTGATCATAAGGATTGCCAAAGAAAAGTCGTGAACTCAGCCCCTTACCATATCGTGCAACGTGCAATTCCTTTTCAAAGTCATGCGTAACAGGAATCACGGCCTGCCACCCGCGCTGTATCGTTTCCACAATACCGGGAATAGCATGCATCAATTTAGGCACACCAAACTCCATCGGCAGCGTTGGAATTCCTCCATATTCATAGGAAGAGAAAATGACATAATCTGTCAGACCCTTCATCGTTTTAATAAAATCTGCCTGTTCATATTGGCGCCAGTTTGGTATCGCATGACGCTGATACGCCCAACCAGCCCACCAGGCCATGGGTTTTCTTCCAAGAATATAGCGGGCAAGTGGAATATTCTCACTATCGGGATGATAGGGAGGCCCTTCGAACATTCCGGCATCATAACGCGCAGTGACCGTAAAAGTTTGTCCGCCCGTTTCCGGATTCCCCACCACCGCAAATCTTTTATCCGGAGCATTTCGCAACCGAAGGGTATGCAGATAATCAATAAATTTTGCAACTCCCACGCCTTGATCAATATAAATCCCCTCTTCATCGTAAGCACGAATGACAAGCGGTTTTTCAATGGATGGCCCACGGTATTTGGGCCCACCACGTGCGACGTCCAATGCCACACCACCCACATTATATTCGCTGGCAATTTTCGCAAAATCTTCTTTCAGCGTTTGTTCGTAGCTCGTAAACCATGGCAAAACCTTGACCTCCTTATCCCAGCCGGTCACCCAACGCGTACGACGCCATGCAAAGTTAGGGTCTTCGATAATAGCATCGGCATATTTTTCTCGTGCCAGTTGCTCTTCCACCCAGACCCCCGCAGGAGAATAAAACATCAACCCTTGAAAATCTTTCCATTGATTAAAATATTCTTCACGCAGTTGCATAAAACGCTCACGCGGCATTTCATCAAAAGTAAAGTTCTGGTTAATAATCGTTGCTCGCAGCTCTGCAAAAGGAATATTCGGGGTATAATCCCAATCCTCTTCACGCCCCCAATGGTCACCGGTACGTTTGAACGGAGTGTAGCACCAGTCCCAGGTCGCGTGCATCCGACGCATGAACTCTTCCGGTGTACCGCCAGGAATTTTATCTGCCGTCACACGCGATGCCCAGTATTGTGCACTGGCACCATTCACCGCCGGATTCACATCCGGATGTGGATCATAAACTTCCGGAAAGGCATCATGCAAGTGCTGGACCGTTTCCCGTTGCCCACCAAAACGAATGGGAAATTCAGAAAAAATAAACGTAACAGTATCACTCTGCCCGGGGGCAAGGACAAGCCGTGTCGCACAGACAATCGCGCGCGTTTCTTCTCCGGGCTGATATTCTGCGCGAAGATAAGACCGCAATTCCAGTGGAGCCACACCAACCAGCAAGACATTTTCATCATTATAAACGGCCGACCAGGGCGCAAGACGCCGGATATTAGACTGCATGATCGGTTCATTTAAAGTTGCAAGTGCCCGTTCTTGCGTCGATCCATCCCAGTACGTCACAAAAGGAATTTTCGATGAAAATTCCCATCGCAAGGACGGTTCCAGACGTCGCTCTTCCTTGGATTCATTCGTGATGACGAATTGACAAAGACGAATGTGCTCTCCGCGTTCCAGAATTTCCCAACGCGTTGTGATGCCTTCCTCGGAGTGCGAATCGCTCCCCGCACTTACCGGAATTTCTTTTTCAGAAAGTCCTTCATGTAAACGCAAATGAAGCGCGGCTCCGGTTTTTGGAGATTTTTCAATAACAGGAGCAGCAGTTAAAGCCGGAATGCTTACCAGGGACAATAAAAGGGATAGACGTAAAAATATCATAAAAATAAAAAGAGGTGTATGTTTAAGGAACAAGCCATTTAACACGATTATGAACACCGGAGCCGGAATCGACAGGATGCTCGCCAGGAAGATTTCCTTCACTATATCCCGTTCCACTATAAGTGACAAAGTTAGCGTGACCAAAATGCCTCGGAGCAAGATCTTCCTTCCAGAATTGAGGAGTATTTCGAAGAATAGCAAAGTTCGATTCTCCGAGCATGATTTTTTCATCCGGCTCCGTGATGTCACTCAGACGCAGGTTTCCGTTTTTCTGCTGATAAGCATCCAGTGGATGCGTCATTCCATAACTTAAAAATTCAAGATTCCATGTAACAGGTAAAAGCGGTGACCGCATCGCTGCGTTCTGCTGTTTTAAAAGTTCCGGGCAATAAAACGAGGCGAGTGATGGTGTATAAGGAAAAATAGCATTATACCACCAACGCCAGGGATGTTTACTACGATCTGCGACAAGTGGTAATTCATCATTATTATCCGCAGCATAGTGATGAATCGCTGTAGCAAGTTCTCGCATTCGTGTTAAACAGTTTGTTTGATGAGCATCTTCTCCGATGAGAGGAAGTGCTCCTTGAAACAACCATAATGCGGCTGCAAGAATACCGACTAAAACGGGATATCGTATAGGAATGTGCATATTAAAAAATAAAGTTGAATCGGACTATTTGAATCGTTGATTACGAGAGCGACGAATTGCTAAAACAAGTCCGGTGGCAGCAAATAACAATCCAGCTCCCGGTTCAGGGACAGCAGAAAAACGTACATTCAGGGAACTGCCATCCAGAAACCATCCGGCGTTTCCATAGCTGCTATCCAGTACATAACCTGCTGTGGCAACCGAAAAAGTACTGGTATCAATGGTATAACCGCCACCTCCCGTATAATCAAATAATGTATAAACCGTGTCTTCTATCCCTCCGGTAAAATTGAAAACCAGGTTACTGCCATTAAATGTACCATCTCCGGAAATGACATCACCAAGTGCCATATTAAAGGTTGCTCCTTGAGCTGCATTGATACTTGCGATGAAGAGCGAACCATCTCCACCCGTTTCAATAATGGAACGGGTAGCTCCTGCTGTATGCAGGATACCATTCACCGCCCCTCCTCCGGACAGTTTAGCGGTTGTCGTGGATGTCCCCAGATAAACAGGAAGCGTTTTGTTCACACTATCACTCCGCTTGATGACTGCATCATTCCCCAGAATCACAGTGCCTTCCTCGTACCGGTGAACACCAGCAATATACTGAACAGTTCCGCTCCCATAAAGTAGCGTGAGCGTTCCAGCCCCTTTCTTTACAAATGGACGAAGGCTAGCGCTAATCGCCCCCCCCAGAATCAGTGAAGACCCGTTCCCCACAAAAAATTCCAGCGGAGTGCCATCCGTGTAATGATAGGCATCAATTTGATTATTAATCGTGGCAGATGTGTTATCGCTCACGTTGATCTGCCCTTTCACCACAAGTTGCCCGGCTCCGGATAAAGTAAATCCACTGCCTCCAGACTCAATAAAAAGAGAATGAAAATTAAAAGAATCTGTCCCGGTTGTAAGATCGGAAGAAGTCGCCGTTTGGAAATAAAGATTGTCACTACTGAGACTGCCACCACTCGGCGTATAATTACTCGCGGACCGAAAAGAAGTATTCAACCCGCCACTCCACACTCTGTCGGCAGCCTTCAACGACGTTCCTCCCACTAAAAGAAAGGTTGTGCAAAAAATACCCCAGGTGATTTTCTTTAGCACAATAAAGTTTTTTATATTCACAGATGACAAGTTCATTTTCATAAGATGTTAAATATGGAAGGTGTTTAAAATGCAGATACAGAAGATTGAATAGAAGAAGATTCTCGAATAATGATACGACAGGGCAGTATCACGCCTTGGTGCCTGTCAGTTGCGGTACCTTTAATGTGTTGAACGAGTGTATCCACCGCTCTGGCGCACATTTCTTCAATAGGTTGTTGCAGGGAGGTAATGGCAACAGGTCCCTGCTGCGAAAGATAGCTGTTGTCAGCTCCGGTAATCGCAAACGCTTCAGGAATTTTCATTCCGTTCCGATAACAGGTCGTCAACATTCCAAAAGCATGGTAATCGTTCGTCGAAAGAATCGCATCCACTTCCAATCCACGCTTCATCAGCGTTTCCAAATAACGGCTCCCAATATTACAGGGGTCGTACATTTCCGTCTTGAGTGCAGGGCTGGAATCTACCAACACGCCTTCAATTCCCCCTTCGTTTCTCCAGGGATTCTTATACGCTTCAATAGGCATCGCAGGATGCAAGATTCCGTGATGCGCTGCAATGGCTTTCTGAAATCCGTCATACCGAAGCTGTCCTCCAGGACTCTGCGGACTGGTTTCAATCATCATACGCCGGCATCCCTGCTCAATGAGGTGTTCCGTCAAGGCCCGAAACCCCTGTGCAAAATCCGCCTCTATGGCAGGAATAGAAAATCCCGGAACCCGCATATAGGTACTGATCATGACGACCGGAATGTTCGCAGACGCTAACGCTTCCAACAGTTCTTTGCCACGCTCCGGCTGGATCTGCATCGGCCCCGAAATAATCACCCCTTCCACTCGCGCACTCAGCATCTGCTCAATCGAATGCTCAATGTTCCCGTCATACCACAACCCGTCATTGAGAAATAACTCAAACCCCGAACGCATGATCGCTCGCCCAAGCCCATGCGCACGCTCACTCGCCGTCTGAATCGCACTGCTCGAATGAAATACCCCTATCAAATTACTCCGCCCTCGCCGCACT
>CAKUMP010000216.1 GCA_934667795.1 uncultured Chthoniobacterales bacterium
CGCTCGCGCAGGAATCATCAGGGTCAACACCATCGCAAACCCACCAAAAATAGCACCCGCCACAAAGTAAGGAGGGAAAATAGTCGTGTGCCAGCCAGGCACCACGGAAGTCGCAAAGTCAAAGGAAACGACCGAGTGCACAGAAAGCACCAAGGGAGTCGAAAGCCCTGCTAACAGCAGATATCCCATTTCATAGTGTCTCCACTGACGGTTTCCACCGCGCCATCCTAATGCGAAAAATCCGTATGCCCATTTCCTGATCTTGGTCGTCGCGCGATCACGCAACGTCGCCAGATCCGGAATCAGACCGGTGTACCAGAACAGAACCGACACCGTAAAATAGGTGGAGACCGCAAAAACGTCCCATAACAAAGGAGAACGGAAGTTTTGCCAGATCTGGTTCGAGTTCGGGATGGGAGCGAGAAACCAGACCATCCAGAAACGCCCTACGTGGACCGCAGGAAAGATCCCCGCACAAACCACCGCAAACAGCGTCATCGCTTCTGCTGCCCGGTTAATGGAAGTTCGCCACTTCTGGCGAGTCAGATACAGAATTGCCGAAATCAGCGTTCCTGCGTGCCCGATCCCGATCCAGAACACGAAGTTGGTAATATCCCATGCCCAACCGACCGGATGGTTCAGCCCCCAAACCCCTACCCCGGTCGCAATGAGGTATCCCACACAGAAGAAACAAACCAGTGCCAGAGGAATGGAAAAACAAAGTAGTATATACCACCATTTAGGTGCTGGTCCTTCCACTACTCCACATATCCGATTAGTTATCCACGACAGGCTTCGGTTATTTAATACCAAATCCGGACGCGGTAACGGCTCATTTATATGAGTCGTTTCGTTTTCCTTAGTTATTGTTGCGTTCGCCATCTAGATCTAATTTAGAATAAAAGTTTAAACTCCAGCCTCAATGAGAAGTGTTCTCCCCATGGTCATCATGCGCATCTCCATGATCATCATGACCTGCACCATTAATCATTCCAACCTTTTCAGCCCCTGGAATATTCTGGTTGGGGTTACGAATCCGTGCCAGATAGCTGATTCTCGGACGGACGTTCAAATATTTCAAAGTCACGTAGTTACGATCGGACTCTCTCAAGCGTGTCACGGCGCTTTCCGGATCATTTTTGTCTCCAAAAACGATTGCTTCCGCAGAGCAGACCTGTTGACAGGCAGTTTTAATACGATCTGTAGGGATTTTCACATTGTCGGAAGCCCCTGCAGCCACACGTGCTTCGATACGCGCTTCTTCAATACGCTGCACACAGAAAGTACATTTTTCCATGACCCCACGCATACGTACCGTCACGTTCGGGTTTTTGGAAAGCTTGATCGACTCTTCTGTTCCTTTCGGCCCTAACGGTCCAAGATACAGTTTATCCAACTGGCGCTGATTGTAATCGAAGAAGTTAAAGCGACGTACTTTATAAGGACAGTTATTCGCGCAATAACGGGTTCCGATACAGCGGTTATAGACCATGACGTTTAATCCGTCGTCACTGTGAACCGTGGCGTTTACCGGGCAAACTGTTTCACAAGGTGCATTTTCGCACTGCATACAGGCAACGGGCTGCATTACCATTTCCGGATTCGGATCTTCTTCGTCAACCGTTGCAAAATAACGGTCAATACGCATCCAGTGCATTTCGCGCTGATGGATGACCTGTTCTTTTCCTACGATCGGAATATTGTTTTCCGCCTGGCAGGCAATAATGCAAGCTAAACATCCTGTACAGGTGTTAAGATCGATCGACATCGCCCATTGCTCAGGCGCCGTCAAGGGAGCCGTTTTATAAAGGGAGAAATCAGGAGGAATATGGGAATCCATTCCGACATTTGAAGCAAACGTCGGATCCTTCCGGTAATTTTCCAGCGTATTTTCACGGAACAGTCCGCGGCCTTCCATCGTCCAGTGACCATGTGCAACCGCCAGTTCATACGTGCCACCTTCGACCGCAACATCAACCGTAGCGGCTGCCAGCATCGTTGTCGAAGTCCGGATTACCGAAGCATTAAACCCTGTTCCTCTTCCGATATGCCCGGTTCGGGTGCGACCATATCCCAGACTCAATGTCAGGGAGCCATCTGCGTGCCCTGGAGCAATCAATGCCGGAACGTTTAAAGTTCTTCCATCCAGAGTCACCTGCAAGAGGTCTCCATTTTTCACGCCCAGTTCTTTTGCACTGGCGGGGCTGATCAGCAATGCGTTATCCCACGTAATTTTGGTAATCGGATCCGGGACTTCCTGCATCCAGCCGTTGTTAACGAAACGGCCATCATCGACTTTATAGTCCGCAGCAAAAACCAGTTCAAATTTATCTGCCGTTGCGGATGCCAGAGGCACAGAGCCGTCCACGACCACTTTTACCGCAGAAAAATCTGGCTGAAATGCGCGTAACGCGGGGGCTGTCCCTTCAACAAATCCGTTTTTCAGGAAAAGATTCCATTTATCGTCATCTGCACCGGCTACCCGTCCGTCAAATGTTTCACGAACGATTTCCGGGCCTTCCGGTTTATCTTTACCTGCCAGCAACGCCAGCACATCCACAGTCGTCAGCCCATCATAAATAGGCAGAATCATAGGCTGTACTGCGGTGTAGGTGCCGTCTGTACCGACTCCATCTCCCCAGGATTCCAGATAATGCGCTTTAGGAACATGCCATCCGCTCTTTTCAGATGTTTCATCTTCCCAGTAGCCTACACGAACTGTATTTTCTACTTTCCCTAAAATTTCTCCAAAATTGAAGTCTGCAGGCGCATTGTAAACCGGATTTCCGCCCACAATAATCAGCGATTGAATCTGCCCATTATTGATTTCATCCACCAGTTCTTTCAGCGAAAGCGTTGGAACATGAATCCCTTCATCCAATGCAAAGACTGTCTGTCCGATATTCCCCAGCGCATTATTAATCGCAAGCGCCAGCGCATGTACGACTTCCGGCTGACGACGTCCAACCGTCAAAACCGATTTTCCACGGTGCGCAACCAGATCTGCAGCCAGACCATCTACCCATGCCTGATCCACGCTACCGGCTGTTTCCACTCCATTTGCCAAAGTAGCAATCGAGCTGTCTCCCGTTAATTCCGCAACCTTGCGTGCAAGAGCGACTGTCAATCCAGGAATTTCCCGGTTACGAATCCGCAGACGATGATCCGCCATCCCACCGGTAGGCGTATAGCGGCTTTCTGCCACATACAGGCGAATCGGGGTATCTTCGGTGCTGCTCATTCGGCGACGACGGCTGAAGTCCCGCAAGTACTGGACATTGGATTCTTCTCCTCCCAGAAAATCACTCGCCAGAGAAACGACGACTTCTGCTTTTTCAAATTGCAGACTCAACCGTGACCCTGTACCCAGCGCAGCCGACTGAACACGTGCTTCCGGTTCATTGCCGAGCGATTCGTAAACAGCGATTTTCACCTGCGGATAAACCCGACGCAATTCTTCCATCATTCGCGCCACCGAAGGAGATTTTTCTTCCTCCAGTAAAACGGCTAATCCTGCTCCCCCATTTCCCGCCTGCGCCGTTGCAATTTCTTTCAGGTACGCAACAAATGCTCTGTAATCGGTCTGTTCTCCGTTATTCAAGTAATACCGTGAACGATCCGGGTCCCATAACTCCAATACAGAAGCCTGTGCAAACGCATCTGTTCCGCCATTACTCGCAGGATGCAAGGAGTTTCCTTCCAGCTTGGTTGGACGTCCATCATAGGTCGTCGCCACCAATGGAACAGCTCCTGAACGGGTAGGCATCGCCGTGGCGTACAACAAAGCTTTTCCGGGAATCTGCCATTCCACACTCTTCGTATAAGGCGTAATATAGGCTTCAGGACGCCGGCAACCCGCAACTCCCACACCGGCCAGTGCCATGGAGGCTCCCATCAAACGCAGGAAATTTCTGCGTGAGACTCCATCCACTTCCATCTCTGAGGCACCTTCTGGAAATTCTCTTTCCAGCCATGTACGGAATTCTGGTGTATCCGCATACTCCTCAAGACTTCTCCAATATTTACGTCCTGTGGACTTTTCTTCTGGATGCTGAAAAATTCGTTTCATTTATCGATGACAGGCTGAGCAACTTACAGGCGGGTTCACATTCCATTCCTCTTTCAAACGCATTCCAATTTCATATTGCGTCTGACCTTCCTCCGGTTTCCAATCAAGATTAAATACTTCTTCCACCGGTCTTAAATGGTTTTCTGGCGCACGGTGACAATCCAAACACCATCCCATGCTCTGAGGCTCCTGATGGTAAACCACTTCCATATGGTTAATCTGCCCGTGACAGCTCGCACAACTCACTCCACGATTCACGTGTGCCGAGTGATTAAAATACGCATAATCCGGAACCTGGTGAATTTTAATCCAGGGAATCGGTTCTCCGGTATCCCAGCTTTTTCTTACTTCCGCTAACTTCGGACTATTTGCGGCTACCTGCGTGTGGCAATTCATACAGGTCTGGGTTGTCGGAATATTCGAGACTCCACTCACCTCCACGTTACTGTGGCAATAGCGACAGTCCATTCCAAGTTGCCCCACGTGGATTGCATGGGAAAAAGGTACAGGCTGCGTCGGCATATAGCCCACACGCGTGTATTT
>CAKUMP010000217.1 GCA_934667795.1 uncultured Chthoniobacterales bacterium
TTATTCCCCTTTATCAAAAAACAAAAGATAAAAAAATGCTTCTGGTCACTTATACCACCTCTACAGCAGCTCGAGCAGCTCTACTCGCTTCCGGACTCTATGTAGCAAAAGGAAAACCCTTTGGCCTCAAGTCCGAAACCACCCTCGCACTCTCTCCTCTGGCAGCCACCACCGCCACCTACCCCCTGCTGGATCACACCTGGCTACAAAAATTTAAGCGCTCCACCGCCAATACGCCACCTTATATCCCCGCGCAGTCCCACTCCATTTTCCAACACTCCATTTGCTCCCATCCCCAATTCAAGCTTTTGCGTCCAACAGGAAACTAATACCTCATTTTTAAACTATGCAAAATCAATGTTGTTTTGCATGATTTTTCTTGCGTAAAAACGTTTTTTTGTCTTGCATAATTTTCTTCCCGTGATATAAACGATTTTATTGGTTAAAAGACCTTTTCTTGCAAAAAAGAACCCCTCACTCCCAAAACACTATGAAAACATTTTTTTTCTGTTTTTCCATCTCCCGTTATTCTTTATTATCCATTGTCTTTGCATGTGCAAATATAGGGATAATCTCTCCCGTTTCTGGACAAACCACCTACACGTATATTCCCACCTCGGGGGCAACGAATTGGGTAGATAACAACAACTGGGATCTTGACGAAATTCCTGATGGCGTGGATGTCACTGCTGTTCTTCAGGCTACCGGAGGTGGAGTAACTAATACCCACATTGCTTCTCCCGGAATTGATCTCGGACATCTGGAGATAGATGTTTCAGGAGGTTCTTGGGGAATAGGCGGGGTAGGGCCTATTCGCTGGACAACATCAGGAGCAACACTCCCTACTTTAACCATACATAATACGCTGGCATTCCAGGGCACAACCATCTCTACGGCTTTGGCAAATCCTACGACCGGTACTCCAAAGGCATTAGAAATAAAAAATACGGCTACCTCCGTAGCAGGTGGGGTTATTTCCTTTACAGGCAATAACACTGCCTTTACCGGGGGCTTTAATTTAAGTTCTACAACGAATATGACCGTTGCTTTTCTTTATGAAAATTCTCTTGCAACGAATACGGTAAATATACTCGCCGGCAATCATAATGTAAGATTGGGAGCAGGAGCCGTTCATCGGACTTTCAGTAGTGATTTCACCGTAGCATCTGGTGCCATGCTCATCATCAACGCCAACGCTTCTCCTGGAGGGAATAGTATTTTAACCGGCACCATCAGCGGAGATGGAGGAGTGGATTTCCGAAATTACGCCGGAGGAGATCTGAGTTTACAAGGAGCTAATACCTATACCGGTAATACCATCATTGCACTTGGCCTCAAGCTTCACTTTGATGGAGTTGATAATTTTGGAACCGGAAACACGATTACCTTTGCTCCATCCAGTACCGGTGCTTCCCCTACTCTGATCTGGTTAGAAGGAAATACGGATGACTTGACCAAAAAAGCGGATGGAACAACCCGAACGATCAATCTTCAGAGAGCCGAAGTCACATTTAATGTGGGAAGTAATGATGTCACCCTGGCAAACGCTATCACAGGACTCGCATCATCAGGTGCTATGCCGGGTTCGGGAATCATCAAGGAGGGAACAGGGACATTGAGAGTGCTTGCAGATAACGACTGGAAAACAAATACCATTGTAAAAACAGGAGCGCTGCTTACTAACAATACCGCCGGCTCTGCCACTGGAGATTCCGCTGTGACGGTGGAAGCCAATGCCACCCTGGGAGGCATTGGCTTTATCCTCCCAGTCGGCGAGCATTCTATTCAAATAAAGACCGATGCCATTCTCTCCCCAGGAGACGGAGGTGTTGGAAACCTGACTCTTGATCTCAGCAATACCACTGGAACTCTGAACTTTGAAGATGCCTCTATCCTCGCAGTTGATCTCGGAGATGCTTTCTCTGCCGATCTTCTCACGTTGGCAGCTTCCACGTCGGAAAGCGTGGTGTTTTCAGGAAATACAAAAATAAACCTGCTGAATGCCTCCACCGGAGGTCTTGAAGAAGGAGATTATCAATTATTTTCTGCAGCAAACAATAATGTGTACAGTGGGTTGACTGTCCTTGAAGGTGAAATTACCGGCGGACTGGTGATTGATCAAAACCTCACCGGCTTCGATTCCAGTCTCTGGCTCGATAATGGAGACATTTATGTCAGACTGTCTGCCATCCCTGAACCTGGATCAATCGTCTTGCTGGGCCTTGCGTTGTGCGGTGTCGCATTTCGACGTCGGGCTTAAATTTTTCATCTCATTTAAAACCAACCATTCTTACCATCTGAAACTTCTATGAAATTATTTTCCCCATTAAAATCCGGTGCATGCACCCTGCTTGCAATTGCGATATCCTGTTCTGCCTTTGCGGAAGAAGAAAATACCATCTGGGAATTGGACATTCCTGCCTTTCAAATTTCCGACAGCCCGTATGAAGGCTGGAAGCTTTCGGCAGGAGAGGCGATCGTGGATGCAGACAGCGAACCTCCCCTGCTGCACATGAGTGCGGGGACGGACATTTATCGTTACCTGCCATTTTACGATGCCTTTCATGCCGGGTCAGAACATTATCTGCAAATGCATACCGACATGGATGATCCTGAAACGTATGGTGCTTCTGCAAATGTCAGTGAAAAAGGAAGCCACCTGGGTGCTTTCACGCATGGGATCACGACCTACAACCTGCTCCAGCATCCCTATTTTTCAGAAAACACATCGGTGAAAAAAAACTGGGCATTTCGTTTCTGGAGTTCAAAACCATTTCGCTTAAAAGGAATTTCTCTCAAAACAGAAATCAGTGATGGAATTATTATTCAAACCGAACAAAACAACTTCCTGCAGCCGCCTTCGGCCGGAGATAAACTTCGCGTTACTCTCCATACAACGGATACCGAACTTCGAAAACAGAATACGATTGAAGCAGAGGCGATCATCTACGCCCAAGGCGAGCAAACAGGAATTTTCCGCTGGCAGGAAGAAAAGGATGCGACGGTCACATTAACAAAAGTACGGGAGGGCGTTTTCACCGGAACGATCACTTTAAATGAAATGCATATCGCATTTCTTCATGCAAACAAGTCACCGACATTAGGTGTCCGTGTACTGGAGGCAACCACACCACTTACAGGCTGGATTTTCTTCCCGGTGCTTGGAGAAAAAAAAACGGGAGCAATTGACTGGCAGTTCCGCATTGGCGACGACACAAATAGTCATGCCGAATGGAGGAAACTCACCGAAGGTACAGAACTCGCGAGTGGAAAACGTTTACGCTACATCCCGAATCCGGATTACCGCCTGACGACTGACGAGAATGATCCGTTCGATTTGACAGACGGTGAGCTTTCTTCCCGAAAGGACGACCGAATCTGGTTCCAGAAAGATGCGGTGGGCTGGTACGGTGCCGGTGGTGGGATCGACATGGCCACCATTCTGGTCGATCTGGAAGAAGTTCAACCTGTCGGCCAAATTGCAATCCGCCTTCTCGCAGGGAAGGAACAAAATGGTCTGAGACTCCCAAACGCGCTTGAATTCTATGCCAGCGAAGATGGAGAAACCTGGCATGTCTTACAAAATATGCAGAAATTGATGCCTGCTGAACGTGCGCTCTCGGATTTCAAAACCGCTTTTTACGTACCTGAAGAAGGCACGGCATTTGTCCACGCATTTGCCTGCAAAGAACCTGTTCTTGCTCGCCATATCGCAATTCGCATTCTCCCGGAAGCATCCGCCTTTACCGACCAGATTTCCATTCTGAAAGCGGAAGAATCCTCGCCCGCGAAGCCTTTGGCTTCTTACCCTGTCACCACTTTTTTCAGCGACGGAATGGTCGCACGTCCACGTCAGCCGGAATTTACGATTTTCCCAAACGTGCACGCCCACAACTGGATCATGCTGGAAAGCTATCTCGAGGAACCCTATAACGCACTCAAAGTCCAGATTGAACTTCCCTCCGGAATCCAGATCCTCCCCAGCACGAATAAAGCACTCGAAATTCAAAAGGTGTCCATAGAATCAAGCCCGGACAATATCTGGGAAGTTGCCAATGCAGAAAAAATCAAAGCAAAAAGTTTTCCCATTTATCTGGAAAAAACATCGGATGCTCCACTTGCTGAAAATGCGGAAATCACTTTAACCGCATATGTGGACGGTGCCCCCTCTCACGTCCTGCGATACCCTCTGCGCGAGCGCGCTCTTCCCGAAGGACCATTTACCGACAGCCGCGATATCAGTATCGCCTGGATGGGCGAAAAAACACAAATCGAATGGCCAGATTTCTTCACCGAATTCCGCCAGCTCGGGTTTAATTACATTTCTACTTTCCCTCGCTATTGGCAGAGCCGAAACGCCAATAGAACATGGGTCGAAGAAGGTAAACAAAATGGCTTAAAACTGATCGCGGACGCACGTTCTCATGGATACAAGGTGGTGATGAATGATTCCCCCTTCCATGAAATGATGCATACCGCAGCAGCAACACGAAAAGAAAACCTTTCAACACCCGAATACGAAAAAGGCTTTTTTCTAAAAAATGCAAATGGAGAATTAACCGAATCCCCCAACCCGTTTTATCGCGGCTATCA
>CAKUMP010000218.1 GCA_934667795.1 uncultured Chthoniobacterales bacterium
AGCGAGCTATAAATGACCACCATTATGGAAAGAAATTTCAAAAACTTTTTTCAGGCGATTCGTAAATTCAGAATGTATGGAGGCGCGAGTTTAATTATCAGTTTTATTTTTGTTTTGGGAAGCGTACGAGGGGAATTGATTGACTGGACGGTAGAGTTGCAAAATGTCCAACAGGTTGGAGAAGGTGAAGAAGTAGGAATTGTGCCATTAAATAATGGGAGCAAATTACCGCTTGCGTCCGAGTTTCCGACCGGAGAAGGGACATTTGCTTTCTGGTTGAAGCCGGAAAACTGGGATAAGGAAGAAGAAGGGTTTGTAAATATTGCCACAGCGGACGCAGACCAGCTCCGATGGCGGATTTATAAATATAAAAATGATAAAAACCGCTACGGAATTACTTTTTTATACGGAAAATCTTCGGGCGGTGGAGAGGTGAGAGAGTATGCGTTTATTACGTTTCCAATTGATGACTGGATACGGGGGCAGTGGCAACATGTGGCGGTGACCTGGTCAAAAAATGACGGGCTCATTCAGCTTTATACCAATGGTCAATTACGCGACTCCCGTAAAATCGGATCGGAAATTTTCCCAACCGGGACAACAGGAGAAATTTTATTAATGGCGCCGGATTCGAAGCCGGGGGAAGAATTTTTTGAAACAGAATTTCGGGGAATAAAACTTGTTTCTCAAGTGATGTCGGCGGAGGAAATACAGACGTTGGCGGACGTAAGAATGGAGAGTGAAAAAGTGGAAATTACGGATGTTCCGACGGGCGTCATGATATTGCCCAAAGTAAAAGTGAAGCCTGAGATTGATGGAGCGATTTCTCCGGGAGAGTGGGATCAGGCGACGAAGATTTACGGTGGCTTGGGGGTTGGGCGACCGGAAGTGGTGGTAGGGCAGATTTTTCAGGTGTATGCAAATTACGATGACGAAGCGATTAATCTGCTGATGGTTTCGCCTGCGGAAGGGATGCGCTTAAAAGCGGATGTACAGGGGGATAATGAAGGGAAAATTTCTTTGGACGATTCCATGGAAATCTTTTTTGCTCCGAGCGGAGATAAGGCGAACTATTATCAGATGATTACAAACTCGGCGGGGTATATGTATTCGAACCATTCCGGGAATAAGGAATGGGCTCCGGAAGTGGAGTTGAAAAATTCCGTGCATGAAGGGTTCTGGTATGTGGAAATCCGCATTCCATTTGCAGCATTCGGTGAAAAAACACCGAAGGTGGGAAGTCGCTGGCTGGGCAATATCTGTCGAAACTGGGCAATGCCTGACAGTACCAGACAAACCAGTTGGTCGTTTGCAGGGAAAACATTTTTTGAACGCATGGCGGAAATCGTTTTTGGTTCTGAAGAGGAATTTGTTCGATTTGAACTTGATCTGGAAACATTGAAAGATGGACGGATTTCAGGAAGTTTATCAGAACATGGTGCGGAAAAAAGTGAATCAAAACTCCTGCTTTTAAATGGGCATGGGGAGGAGATTGCAAAAACGATTACGGATGAAAAAGCGGAGACAGAAGAGATTTCTTTTGAACATGTATTGCCAATCAATCAGGCAACTGAAATCCGTACGGAAGTGACGGCAGAAAATAATATCCTTTATCGTTCTTCTTTACCGATCCTCTATTCCGCCGGACATCGACTTCGGGTCATGCCGGATCTGGACAAAAAAGAAATTCTGGTGTCCCTCACTCCCGGACGCTCTGTGGATTCAAATGCTGTGCTCGAAGTGGAATTTTTACTGGATGAAACCAATATGCAAAAAGGCAGTTTTAAACAAAAAATTGCCGGAGGTAAAAAGCATGAGCTGGTGATTGCAGAGAAAGATTTAGTACCAGGCTATTATAAAGTGGTGGGGAAAATTCTGGATGATCAGGGGACGGTTGTTGCAGATGCGGAGATCTATTATGACCATATTGGTTCGCCGGAATGGATTGATAAGGAATATGTTTTGAAGTCGGTTCCTTGGCCATGGACGCCACTGGAATTCAAAGACTCCGGTGTTGTTGCCATGTGGGGCCGTGAGTACACTACTTCCGCATCGCTCCTGCCGGAATCCATTCAGACACAGGGGGAAGCCTTGACGTCCGCACCTATCGAAGTTCTGCTGAATATTAATGGAACTTCGCTGGACTGGGGGAAAGATAAAATCAACTGGCAGGAGAAATCCGAACTGGAAGGGGTTGCGCATATAAAGTATGAGGTGGACGGAGTGGTGGTAAACGCAAAAGCACAGGTGGAGTTTGATGGATTGTGGTTTGTAGAGCTGGAAATCGATCCACGTGGAAAGAAAAGTGTGATTGATCAATTGGAAGTGGTGATCCCACTGACAAAAGACGTTGCACATTTAGTTTATGCGCATAATCATGATCGGAATATTGTGCAGGAAGCCCTCACGGAAAAGTCATTGAAAGATTATCTTTCACATGTCTGGATCGGGAATGATGCGTACGGACTCACATGGTTTACAGAATCCAATCAGTTCTGGAAAGCTCCGGAAAATGGACAGGTGATCGAATTCTCCCGAAAAGAAAAGTCAGATGAATTGAAGATTCATCTTGTCGCGGGCGGGTTGGAAATTGAACAACCGGTTCGCTATTTGTTTGGGATTCAGGCAACCCCTGTTCGCTCACGTGATGCCCGACGACATAATGTGTTGCGGCTTAATCCTACTGTAGGTTCTCAACTGGGACATGCCTGGAGCATTGATAAAACCATCAAAAAATATTATGGTAAAGACCGGGAGTGGGGCTTCTTGTCTCCACATGTGTTAAGTGCAGCTAAATTAAAAGAGGAATTGAAAAAATGGCGGGACAAGGGAGTGACAATGCCATTATATCTCGCTCCTGATATTGTTTCACCCCTTTCTACCGAATATCAGATTTTTCGAGAAGAATGGCGAAACGCTCATGCAACGTATCCCTTTGCTTGTGCACAATCCAGCTTTACGAATTTCACCCATGCCCATATGCAGGAATTGATTCGGGATGCCGAGTTACGTGGAATTTATGTCGATTGTGCGAAAGCTTATCCTTGTGGAAATAAAAATCACGGGTGTGGATATACCGACGAGAATGGCGCATTGATACTGACAACGCCGGTATTGGCCTTGCGGCATTATCTGAAAGGGTTGTATGCGATGTTGCATGAAGTTCCGGAACTGGATGGGTTGACTTCAGGGTTGGTTCTGCACTTGTCTGCAGGATTAACCACCGTTGCACATGCCTTTTCAGATGTCGTTCTGGAAGGAGAAGAGGTTCAATATAAAATCACACAAACTCCAAGCTATTTTGACCTCTATTCTCTGGAGCAGTGGCGTGCTATTTTTGGCGCACAGTACGGAATTAATGTTGCTCTCCTCCCGAATTATGGAAGAGTGGGAGATAAAGCCGATATGGATTCAAAACCATTGAATGCAACTTTTTTGAGTCAGGTGCTTTTGACCGATGCTTCTGTATGGAATATCTGGTCCAATCGATCCTATGTAAATGAAATGCTTTCTATCCTGGATCAGTTCCACGAAAATGCCGAGGGAGAGGTCGCATTTTTACCCTACTGGAATCAAAAATTAGTCGCATCGAAGAATCAGGGTATCTTGATAAGTTTATATCAGCATAAAAATGGAGTCTTAGGGGTGCTGGTAAACCCGACGAAAGAAGAGATTCGTTCGGAGCTGATCGTCAACGATCCGGAAGTTCAGAAATTTCTTTCAACGGCGAAACTGCTGGATCCGGCAACGCTTCAGCGAAGTGCATTGGAAAATGCGGGATTCACCTTGCCCGCAGAAAACTTTTTATTGTTGGAAATGGGAATAAATAAATAAAAAACATCAACTAAAATAATATTATGAAAATAAAAACATTAATGAGAGGGGTGATCTGTTTATGGATCGGGGCTTTCACTGGCCAGGCAGCGGTGATAGTGACGACAGGAACATTACCACCAACAGAGTTTGAAGTGGCAAATCCATTGCCGGAAGAAGATATTGGTTCTTTAAGCTGGAGATGGACAACCGAAAATGATCGTCGGGATATTGGGCAACAATTTCAGGTAGCAGAAGCATTTACGTTGTCTTCGATTGTTATTCATTCTCCCGGGGCAAGTCCAACGACTGACACCCGTAATTTCAGTGTTATTATTGAAAGTTTTGCCGACACATCGCTTAGCAGTGCACGGACCACGGTATCCGAACAAACCGGGGTATTGCCGAGTATTGGCTTGGGAGGGTATTTGACATTTGAGCTGGAAACTCCTGTGGCGATTGAAGCCAATACCCGGTATGGATTCCGCCTTGCTTTTGCAGAGCCATTGAGCACAAACAGCTATGCTGTTCAGCAGGTTGTCGGGCAAACCAGTTACCCTTATGCGCATTATCAGATTAATTATTCGTCTTCCAGCACACCGAGTGGACTGAATGCGCGAATGGTTTTTTATCTAGTCCCTATACCGGAGCCAACCAGCGGCGTATTGCTTTTGGGAGCGGTAGCAGGAATCGGAATTTTGGGAAGGCGTCGGAAAACGACAGTGCGCCATCCATAATAAATAAAGGCGTTATTCCAGCAAAGCATAAATGCCTTTT
>CAKUMP010000219.1 GCA_934667795.1 uncultured Chthoniobacterales bacterium
CTCTTGACCCGATGTCTTAACAAATCCTGAAAACGAATCACCAACGGAAACTGCAAACTTCTCTCCTTGGCTTCTTCCACGACATTCACAACATCAATAAATTGCTCATCCTGAAAAGGATGCACACGCACACCACCCTCGTCATTTATCTTGAAATACCCACCACCCCAACGATCAATATGATAGTGACGGCGCCCGTTTTCCTGTTGTTCAGATTCGCTCATAATGTTTTAATTTTATCTACCTCATCACCCATACATCACTTTCTCTGGTTCTCGCAACTATTACCCCCGATTTCCTGCATTTTCTTTATGACATGGTTGTCATTTCCCACCCGTTCTCGTATGCTGTCCTTATGAAACAATCTGTGGTTCCAGTTGAGTTAAGCGCTGTTGTCCCTACGAAAGCCGGTGCAGCAGTTTTTCTTACTCACGCATCAAAATCCATTGTCATCTACCTGGACCCCTCGATTGGTATGGCCATTCACATGTTTATGCAGGGTGTCCCCAAACAACGTCCTCTGACCCATGACCTGATTGCATCCATTCTTCTCGCCTTCGGCGCAAAAGTAGAACGCGTGATTATTAATCATTTCGATAAAGATGTCTTTTATGCACGTCTCATTCTTTCTGCAGAAAATGAGATTACTCAAAAGAAAATTATCGAACTGGATGCCCGTCCATCTGATTGTCTGGCAATTGCGACCCAGCAGAATGCACCGGTTTTTGTTGCAAAAGAAGTCTGGGACAAGACGGAAGATGTATCAGACACTCTCGAAGCACTCCTCGAAGAACAAGCGACCGGTTTTTCATCACCACTTTCTTCTACTTCCCCCGATGCCCCACCCTCAGACGAAGAAGACTTTTTCCCTTTTAACGAAGACGAGGAAGAAGACGATTAATGATCTGCTCAGACTCATTAAGAATACCAACAAATTGATTTTCCTCTTTTCCCACTCTACTTCGTATATGTGTGCTTCCATAATTCAATATTTCTTTAGACTAATAAACCAAACGATACCCAGTCCCAATCAATTTGCTGTCACGCGCCTTTTTTGATATCACATAAATGTCAAACTTTAAAAACATGTTACCACGCACGCACGGCGCATTACTGGCGCAACACGTGTTGATCTGCCCCCTGACATCTACCCCACTACCCACTTGAACAAGATATTTCAAAAATTAAAATTCGTGATTTTTTTGTTGTAAGATACTTCAAAGATAGAGCCTATGGTGGGATTTTCACTATTTTCGCAGATTTCCTCGCAGATCCTTAATCGAAATTCGTAATTCTTTTCTATCCTTTTTTCCTCTAGATATGTTTAAATAAAGGGATATATGGCAAACGTTCACCCAACCGCTTGGCAAAAAAAGATTTTATGGGCCGCAATCAGTGCGGTTTCTTTGCTGACGATTGGCGCTATCAGTATTTATTTGATCTGGCTGGCGGCTAAAGTGATGGCTTTTCTGCAACCGCTTTTGATCCCGGTTGCGATTGCGGCGGTCCTGGCCTTTCTTTTGGAGCCTGTGGTTCGATTTCTCTGTACAAAGGGGATGTCGCGATTAATGGCGGTCATTTCTGTTTTCCTCATCGTCACTCTCAGCGTGGGAAGTATCGTTGTCTGGGTGGGGCCGGCTATTTATGGACAAAGTGAAAAACTGCTGCGACGGTTACCGGGTTATGTGGTCACGGCGCATACCCAGGTCAGTGAATGGGCGGAAAAATACAATTTTACGATCCCACAATTTTTTCCTCCTGCTGAACATGGGAAAACGGAGGAAACGTCTGATGTTGCGTCTTCTGCGCCTGCCCATTCCTCCGCAGAAAAAGTTTCGCCGGAAGAAGGTACCAGCTCACTTTTGCCGCCGGTGGATTTAGTACTGCCTTTTCAAAAACCAGAGGAACTTGCTGAAACAGAGCTCAAATCCGAAGTGCTCACAGATCTATCTGCTTCTCCGGTTCCGGAAGCTACGCAAACGCCCTCGATTTTTAGTCCGGATGCTTTCGAAAATGAAGAAGACCCGGATGTCCCTACGGATGCGGCCACTTTTTACGAACCCTATATTCAGGAACTGGTCATCTGGATCCAGCAACAACTCCCGAACCTCCTCCAGAACCTGTTTCAATTCGTCAAACGAAGTGTCGGCGGATTTCTCGGGATATTCGGTTCGATTCTCAGTTTGATTTTAGTCCCGGTTTATTTGTTTTTCTTTCTGAAAGACAGCCCGCATATTTCCCAAAACTGGGCAAAATATGTCCCGCTGCGGAGTTCTATTTTTCGCGATGAAGTGGTGGAAACTCTGACAGAAATCAATGGCTATCTGATTAACTTCTTTCGGGGGCAGCTTTTGGTGAGTCTGATTAACGGAGCGTTGACCGGGATCATTTTATTTATCATAGGCCTGGATTTTGCTTTGTTAATCGGGCTACTTGTCGGGATACTGGGTTTGATTCCATATATTGGGGTCACCATCTGTCTGATTCCGGCCGTTTTAATTGCCATGGTCCAATGGCCTGGAGAATGGTTTCATCCTTTATTGGTCGCAGGGGTATTTTTTGGAGTTCAGCAATTTGAAGGGATCGTCATTTCTCCCAAAATTGTCGGAAGCTCTGTTGGTTTACACCCCTTGACGATTATCATTTCCATGTTTGCATGGTCTTTGCTTCTGGGTGGGCTTTTGGGGGCTATTCTTGCAGTTCCCCTGACAGCGACCTTAAAAGTGCTTCTCACCCGTTATGTCTGGCATAAAGCACTCTCGCGTTCGGCTGCCTATCAGGAAGCAGATTCCGTTGCATCCGAACCTTCCTCTGAAGACCCGCAGAATGCAGATTCCAATCTCCCGACATCCCCAGAAATCCCCCCAACAGAACCAACTACTCACCAAAAAACAGATTCATTATGAATAATAAATCCCAATCCAAACGTCCTATAGGGCTGATTATCCTCGCTGCTGTCATTGGCGTAGGGCTCGCCATTTATTCCACCACACAACTCTATAAAAGCACCGGAAAAACCGGCCTGCGAGGAACCATCATTGAGAAAAATTTCACTCCACAGCCCGAAACCCAAATCAGTATCGGCGGTGATGGTCTCCAGAAAACAACACTCAAGGGAGAATACACTTTCCTTGTTCGTATCGAATCTTCCGGACGCGAATATATTATTTATGTCAATGAACAATTCTATAACGCATATAAAGTTGGCGATACCTACCATTTCGTAAAACCACCACCTGAAGAAAATGCCACCCTCAATGAAGCGGGTGATCCTCTCCCGGAAGCGGACGCAACACCTGCTGCTGCAAGACCTGCTGCTGCGACACCGGAAGCAAGTCCGGAAGCGGCTCCGGAAAGTTCGCCTGAAGCAACTCCGGAAGCGACAACAGAGGCCTGACTCATTACTTCCTCCAAACTCCTCAAAATACTTTTTTTGAGAAAATTCGAACGATCCGGACATTTTCCATGTCCAAAAGTCGTATGAATAAACTATTGTTATGCCCTGATTCATGGATGGACGTTTCTTTAATATCTCCCATCATGGATCCTGTGATGGCCAATTAGGTCTGAATTGGGCCTGAATTACCCCTTGGGTATGTGTAAGTTAGAACGAATTAAATCCACATTATGACCGTTTCATCCACTGAATTAGATCAACAAATTGAAAACCATTCTGCATGGGTCACGCCCCTGCAAACGACCGTCAACGAGGTGGTCATTGGGCAACACTATCTGATTGAACGTTTATTAATCAGTCTTCTTTGTAATGCGCACACGCTCATTGAAGGGGTTCCCGGTCTGGCCAAAACCTTAACCGTGCGCACGCTTGCATCCGCCATTGATACGGATTTCCAGCGTATTCAATTTACCAATGACCTCCTTCCTGCGGATCTGATCGGGACATTGATTTACAACCCACAGGCATCGGAATTTTCTACAAAACTGGGGCCGGTATTTGCGAATGTGGTTTTAGCAGATGAAATCAACCGTGCTCCGGCAAAAGTTCAAAGTGCTTTGCTGGAAGCGATGCAGGAGCGCCAGGTGACGATTGGGGACACGACTTATCCCCTGCCCAATCCTTTCCTGGTACTTGCAACCCAGAACCCGTTGGATCAGGAAGGAACTTATCCCCTGCCTGAAGCGCAACTCGACCGTTTCATGTTCAAACTCGACATCGATTACCCTACCAAAAAAGAAGAGCGCCAGATCCTCGATCTCATGGGTACGTCTTCGCCAAAACTGGAGGTGTCCCCCGTGGTCAGCCCGGACCAAATCATCGCCGCACGCGAAGTGGTGAATCAGATTTTTATCGATGACCGCGTAAAAGATTACATCGTGGATCTGGTGTGGGCGACACGAAAACCTAAGACGTACGGGATTCCATTAGACGGCATGATTCGCTATGGTGCCTCTCCACGTGCAACGATCAATCTCGCCATGGCATCGCGCGCATATGCATTTTTGCAAAAACGTTCGTATGTCACCCCGCAGGATATTAAATCCATCGCACCGGATATCCTTCGACACCGGATTGCAACTTCCTACGAAGCAGAAGCAGAAAACCTGACTTCTGAC
>CAKUMP010000220.1 GCA_934667795.1 uncultured Chthoniobacterales bacterium
GCCGGGAGGGAGAGTTTTTGGTATTCCGGGGAATTGATAGTGGAGAAGGATTTGAAGCCTGAAGGGGAGGCGAAAGCGAGTTGGGAGATGGAGCCTGGGAACTTGAGGGCCTGGTAGAAATTGCGTTCTTCGTCTGGAGGGGAGAACGATTTGGGTGGGAAGATGGGGGCGACAGGCGTGGGAGGGTTTCCGATATAGAACGGGAGTTGGAGTGGGGCGGCGAAATGTTCCAGCCAGAAATGGCCGAGGGAATGGTTGGTGAGACGGAGATGCAGTTCTTCGAGTGGGTATCCGAACGTGCGTGGATGGTAGCCATGGGCCTTTGTGGGAGCCCAAAGGGGTTTTTGAGCAGCCAGTGCTTCGGCTACCTGGGGGTGGGAAAATGCGTCAGGAATCGGGGAAGAGGTCAGTCCGGCGAGTCCTGTTTGATGGGAGAGAAAGTGTTGGATGGTGAGAGGAGCTTTATTTTCCTGACTGAATTCGGACCAGATATCGGCGATGGGGGTGGTTACGGGGATGTTAAGGTTTTGGAGCAGGAGGAGGAGAGAAGCGCAGGCGGGGCCTTTGGTTGCGGACCAACAGGGGATATGGGAATCTTCGGTCCAGGGAATGGTTTTGGTGCGATCTTCATACCCGTGAGCGAGAGAAAGGACAGGCTCATTTTTATAATGGATGCAAAGTGAGGCCCCAAGATCACCGCGGTGGGTGAAATTGTCGTAAAAGGCGTTTTCTACTTGTTTGAGCCGTGCGGAATTGAGTTGAAAAGACACAGTGAAATGGGTGGTTTATGGAGAGGTGAGTTGATGCGGATGAAGTTCTTCTGGTAAATGGCTGGTCTGGAGGTGTTGTTCACGAATGGTGAGCAGTTCGTTGAGTGAAGCAACCGTGGAAAAAGCCGTACGAAGAACGCGTGCAGCAGGCAGCGCTTTGGAGTACGCCATCAGACGTCCGCGCATAAAGCGCATGGCGGAATTTTCGCAGCCGCGGTTTTCGATGGATAATTCGCAATGACGGACAATTAAATCCCATCGGTCCTTTAACGAGGGGGGCGGGGAGGTCGTTCCGTGGGTGAGAAACTGTTTCGTTTCCTGAAAAATCCAGGGAGAAGTCATGGCTGCACGGCCAATCATCACCCCGCTGATATTGGATGCTTTCTGGTGCCGGAGCACATCTTGCGGGGAAGCAATATCTCCATTTCCAATCACAGGAATACGGATCGTATCGGCAACTTGATAAATGACCTCCCAATTGGCTTGCCCGGAATATTTCTGTTCTTTGGTACGTCCATGAATAGCGAGTGCCTGGACGCCGGAATCTTCCAGAAGGCGTGCGTTTTCGATAGCATTAATCGAGGCATCGCTCCATCCGATACGGATTTTGGCCGTGACGGGGAGAGGGTGCGCCGCTTTCACGACTGCCTGAGCGACTTGTTTCAAAAGCGGCTGGTCTTTCAGAAGCGCAGATCCTCCATTTTTACAAACCACTTTATTGACCGGGCAACCAAAATTGATATCGATAAAGTCCGGGCTCACCCAATCAATCACTTCGCGCGTTGCAAGTGCGAGACGTTCCGGATCCGCCCCGAACAACTGAACCCCGACCGGACGCTGCGACTCCTGAAAATGCAGAAATTCTCGCGTCCGATCATTTCGATGCAAAATCCCTTCCGCGGAAACAAACTCCGTGACCATCACATCCGCACCAAATTCTTTACAAAGGTTTCGGAAAACAAAATCACTTACCCCGGCCATTGGCGCGAGGTAAACCGGAAATTTGTCTTGAAACCAGGGTAACATAAAAATTTAAGCAGAAGGGTGATGGTTGGTAGTGTAAATAAAACGTATCGGACGAGGTTTGTTCTAATATACCTCGGAAAATGAAAATTTCCTTTTAAACTTCTTCTGCCGGGGGATTCAGCAGCAGGGAAACTTCCATTTGGATGGATTCTACCTCGGAAAGTTTCAATTGAGGGTCAAGAATCAGAAAAATTTCACCGGTTTTCGCATGTTCATAAATCAAAAGAGGTCCATCTTCGGTTTCTTTTGATTCGATTGGTTTGAACGTCCGCTTCCGTTCAAGCATCAGAGCAAGAATATAACGTGCGTTAATTGTCTTTGGGTCGTCCTGATCCATCAGATTCCGCAAAAGGGATTCCGCACTTTCTTTAGGCAACGTTTCGGGCGGCAGAGGCGTCGGCGGTTCATATTTGGATTTCCAGAATGAAAACGGAGCCGGCTCTTTGGGAAATGCCGCAAAGGCATCTTCACACAAATCTTCCCTCCGAAATTCCGATTTCTCCTTGAACAGAAGCGTGTAAAACACATCTCCTTCTTCGAACTTTTTACCCGTCTGGGAACAGGCATGCGAACGCGCTTTAATCTCCCAATCCTGAGCCATAGCAATAAATTAAATGATAGTTATGAATTTTGAGTTTGTCGTTTAAGTGAGGGAGAGGGGGGAGATTTTTTTCTGAAACCGGAAAAGAGGGAGCTGACATCGCGGTTCATTGCGCGGAACCAGAGGAGGGTGAGCCCGAAAATGAAGAAAAGCAGATTCGGAATCCATGCCGCCCAGAAAGGAGGGATACGGGCACCTACTCCCAGTGCAAGAAACAGGTTGGTGAGAATCGTCATGATAAAGAAAATGAAAATGGAACTGGCAACACCTGCCAGAACGCCGCGTCTGGAATAGACAATCCCCAGTGGAGCGGCGATAAAGACCACAATAAAGCCTGCCCACGGGAGTGCCCAGCGGTAGAGTAAATGGGTTCTAAAGGGCGCTAATTGGGAGTCCGGAAAATCCTTATTATATTCCAGATAATCCTGCAGTTCGGGAATCGAGAGCATTTCTGCCTCGAAATTTCCACTGGCGATACGTTGTGGCGTTTCGTCCCAGGTATTTACAAACTGTTCGCCGAGAAGGTATTCGCGATTGGTGACGTTCCCTTCCAGGTCAAATTCCACGATCAAGGGTTTGATCAGTTGCCAATCGTTGGTCTCTGGTCTGTAAAGCGTTTCAACCACATAATATTTATAGAGGACTCTGCCTTCTTCGTCCTGCTGGATGATCTGCACGTCTTCAAGAGAATTTTCTTCAAGTTTGATTTTTTCCGCATACCACGTCCGGTTTTTCGTGCGGTTTCGGAATAAATGAGACTGAATCGTGGCGTTTCGTTCTTTTCCTGACTTAAATTCTGCTAATTGTGTATCTTTATTGGCCTGTGCATGGGGCGCCCATTCATAATTCAGAAGCGTCATGAGGGCGGTCACTAAAAGTCCGATGATAAAAAGCGGAAATAAAATCCGAGGTAAGCTGACCCCTGCGGTCAGCATGGAAATGACTTCATTGGATTTGGAAAGTTTGGAAAGGCTATAGAGCAGCGCCAGCAGGAGCCCGACCGGCAGACAGATCATCATGATATCCGGAAGCTGAGTCAGGTAAAACCCGAGGATCTTGCTGAACTTTACCTTGCCCTCGATAAAGTCAGGACCATTGTCACTCAAGTCGAAAACAAGCCAAATGGCAATAAATCCCAGAAAGCAATAAACAAACGGGATGAGAAAACTTTTTAGAATGTAACGATCTAGAATTCGCATGAACTCGTTATTATAAACTAAACAGCGACAGGAGCAACGCTTTTTGAGGGATGTGGACTTGTCAGAAGCAGATTTCTCTGCTAGGATGTACAGCTTCTATGAGTGAACCACGTGTTAAAATATATGATACCACCCTGAGGGATGGGACGCAGGGGGAAGGAATTTCTTTTAGTGTACTGGATAAAATTCGGATTGCACACAAATTAGACGCGTTTGGGATTCACTATATTGAAGGCGGGTGGCCGGGCTCTAACCCGAAAGATATCGCGTTTTTTAATGAAGCGAAAAAAGTGGATTGGAAAAACACGAAGATTGCGGCATTCGGGAGCACCCGAAAGCCCGGGATCGCAGTGGAAAAAGATCCACAGATCGAGCTTCTTTTAGCCGCAGAAACACCGGTGGTGACATATTTTGGTAAAAGCTGGCGCCTCCAGGTAACCGAAATTTTGCGGATCTCTGAAGAGGAAAACCGGAAAATGATCTATGATACGGTGGCGTATTTCAAAAAGCATCAGAAGGAAGTTTTTTATGATGCAGAGCATTTTTTTGATGGATACAAGGATGACCCGGAGCATGCGTTATCGACGATTAAAGCGGCGCATGATGCCGGTGCAGATGTGATTGTATTATGTGATACAAATGGGGGAACGATGCCCTATGAGATGGTGGATATTATCCGCGTGGTGAAGAAAGAAGTCGGCTGCACTGTGGGGATTCATACCCATAATGACTGTGGTCTGGGAGTGGCAACGGCTCTGGTTGCAGTCCAGGAAGGAGCAGTCCAGGTCCAGGGGACGATGAATGGATATGGGGAACGGACGGGAAATTGTAACCTGACGACGGTGATCCCGAACCTGCAGTTGAAATACGGAATCCCGGTGGTGCCGGACGTATCGAAATTGACAGAAGTTTCGCAGTTTGTGGATGAAGTGGCAAATTGCCCGCATGATATTCGTGCGCCATTTGTGGG
>CAKUMP010000221.1 GCA_934667795.1 uncultured Chthoniobacterales bacterium
ATCTTTGACATGCCAGAGCCATTCAAATGTCCAAACTCCAGCGCCGACGTCCCGTCGGCTAAAAGGATCGGTCTTACACGAAGAACTTCTGGATTAGCCGCGGAACTCGCAGAAAAGCGCAGAAGGCTTTTATCATAAAATTTAACACTCGGTTATTTGAAACTTGCGTGAAGAAGGCAAGGCGATTAAAAATCGGGGTTTATTAATTATTACGGATGAAACAACTTCTCAGACAACTCGGATTAGGACTTGCAATCATCGGACTGGCCTGTGGGGTTTTATTATTGTCTGATTTAGGCTCACGTGTAAAAAAAGAAGCGCAGACGAATACCCAGAAAGTTTTAAAAATTGCCATTATGCAGGCGGCCTCCCAGGTGATTTTTGATCAGGGGGTAGCGGGAATCATCGAAGGACTTAAAGAGTCCGGATACGAAGATGGGAAAAATATTGAAGTCCGGATATTTAACCCTCAAGGGGATAGTAACCTGGCAAATGCGATTGCCCGGGAGATGACGGATGGAGGGTATGACTTACTTGCAACGGTGACGACTCCCTCATTGCAGGTTGTCGCGAATGCAAATGCTGCCGGAAAAGTCCCGCATGTATTTGCCCTAGTAGCATCTCCGGCGGATACCGGAGTTGGGATCAGCGCCACCGACCCTCTGGACCACCCCTCCCATCTCGTGGGATATGGCACGCGCCTGCCTGTCATTTCCGCATTTAAATATCTGAAAATGATCAACCCGCAAATCACGTCTGTGGGAACGGTCTGGAACCCCCATGAAGTCAATTCCGAAGTCCAGATCCATGATGCACGCGAAATTTGTCAGGAACTGGGAATTCAACTGGTAGAAGCAAATGTGGACAACACGAATGGTGTGGCGGAAGCAGCGGCCTCCCTTATCGCAAGAGGAGTGGAAGCGATGTTTGTTCCGGGAGATATTACCGTTCTGGCTGCTGTGGACAATGTGGTTCAGACAGCAGCACGCGCCCGCATCCCGACTTTTAGCCTGTTCCCTGTTCAAAACTCAAAAGGCGCACTTTTTAATGTCGGTGCGAATTATTATGAAGTCGGTCGTAAAACAGGAAATTTGACTGCGGAAATTTTGCAAGGGCGGCCTGTTTCTGAAATCCCCATTGAAAATTATGTGCCTGAAAGTATCCAGTTAAGCGAAGCTGCGCTGGAGCCTCTGAAAAACCGGGACCACTGGAATTTTCCGGAGGAATTAAAAAGCATGGCTTCTATTATCGTTCGTAAAGATGGAAGTGTCTGGACAGCGGACAACCATCCTTCAGAAAAAACGACTGCTAACGCCCCTTCTCCGCTTGCGCCTAAACCCGGAAAAACCTACCACCTTGGGACGGCCTATTTTGCCCCTGAGCCCAGCCTGAATGACTGTTATCAGGGGATGCTCGATGAACTCGCCGCACATGGATATAAAAAAGGAGAAAATCTGACCCTTCTGGAAACACACGCGCAGGGAGACTCCTCTAATATCGCTCATATTCTCCATAATCTGGAATCCAGCCCCATCGATGCCGCCATGCTCTTCTCCACCCCGGTCATGCAGAGCGGCCTGTCTGTCCTGCGCACAAAACCTTTCGTTTTTACCTATGTCACCGACCCGATTGCCGCCGGTGCAGGGAAAAGTTTTACCGAACATGATCCACGCCTCACCGGAGTCGGTACCATGATCCCCGTCGCTCAAGCGGTAAGCGTCATGAAAGAAGTTTTCCCCGAAATAAAAAAGATAGGTACGCTGTATAACGCAGGCGAAATCAACTCGACTTTGATCGTCAAACTTTTAAGAGAAGCTTGTCAAGAAGCCCATATTGAATTAGAAGAAGTAACGATTGCTTCCACAAGTGAAGCGATACAGGCCGCCCAGGCTCTGGCCTCCCGACAAGTCAGTCTCGTTTACCTTCCCAATGACAATATGGCATACCAGGCGTACGAAGGAATTTTGAAAGAGTTATCACAAGCTAAAATTCCGGTTGTAAACGGAGACCCTTCCTACATAGGCAAAGGGATTTTTGCTTCGGTTGGGCCCGGGTATTACGAAGCGGGTAAGCAGGCTGCTCTAAAATTAATACAGGTGTTAAATGGGCAGCCTCCGGTAACGATTCCTATTGAAAATATCTCATCCAACAAAGTAGTTTTTGATCGTAAAGTTGCCAGGGATCTGGAAATTTTATTAGATGAAGCTGTTCTTCAACGTCTGGAAACGAACACCCCCTGAATTATCCTAAACTTCTTCTTAACCACTACTATCAATCCATGGAAATTGTACCCCATCAAACCGACTCCTTATTAACCCTGCATCTAAAAGGTCGGCTGGATTCCACCTGGTGTGCGACGGTGGAAGAACAATTGCTCGAAAAAATCCGCAGTGGCCAGCACCGCATTTCACTGGATATGAGTGAAGTGGATTATATCAGTTCTTCCGGTCTTCGTGTCTTACTGACTTCCTATCAGCAAATTAAACGGATTAACGGATTCTTTGCGGTGAGTGCAGCGTCTAAAGAAGTGACATCGGTGCTGGAACTTGCCGGATTTCACATGCTTCTGACCCCTGCCCCGGAACATGCGCCTCCCGATCCTACGGACCCTTCGACTTCCCCTTATACTTCAAAACAGATTTTATTGGGACAAACCAAGTCGAATATTCTTTGTCTGAATGACAACGCCCGCATGACTTTACGGATTGTAGGAGATTCCAATTTTATTTATAAAACGACGCCTGCCACTCCCACTCCGGTTCGCGTCACCGAGTCCACCGTGGCTTTCGGTATTGGAGAAATTGGCCGGGAAGATGCACCTGCTCCTGGGCGTCAGGGAGAATTGATTGCGGCCATGGGCTGCGCGGCCTATCATCCTACAGATGGCGAAAGCCGCCCGGATTTCATGATCAAACAAGGTGCGCTGGTCCCGGACATTCTTCTCTCTTCCGGCTTTGTCGCAGAAGGAGAATTTTCCCATCAATTTAATTTTGAAACATCCGAAACCGGCGAGTCCCTGAAATTGTCTCAGCTCGCCTGGGGGGCATTAAAACATTTTGACGTCAACGCGCTTATGTTTCTGGGGGTGGTAGAAGTTTCCGGTTTAGTGGGAGCAACGGTTCGCCAGGATCCCCGCTATGCACCGGCAAACCGTATGGAATTCCCACAGATCCGGGATTTTCTTTCTTTCAGCAGTGAACGCATTTTCCGCGAATCAACGGTTTTGATTGCCGGCGTTGCCGGTCGTTTGGATCACCCCGATCCCAACCACATGAGAGGGTTATTAAAACCGCTCTCCAGCGACAAACCCGGCCTGCTCGGACATTTTCATGCCTCTGCTTTTTCATACGGCCCTGTTCATAAAGGGATGCTGGAGCCTGCTCGCACCGTCCAAAACCTTTTTCAGGATCATAGCCTGGAAGGCGTCCTCCATTTACTCGGGGATGATCGCAATATCTTTGGCGTAGGAGAATCCGAATTCCGCCGGGGCGCAATTTGGCTGGCCAAACTTTCAAATAACACCCCGTCCCCTTCTCACCCCGCTTAACAACGCCTGAACTATTATGACATTACTTATCGGTGCATTAACGATTGGATTGATTTTATCACTCCTGGCCTTAGGGGTCATGGTGTCTTTCCGAATTTTCGGTATTCCGGATATCACCGCGGACGGTTCGATCACGCTGGGGGCGGCGGTCACCGCTACGCTTTGCGTCGCAACCCTGGCAGGAACACTTGCCGGAATGGTCGCAGGTGCCTTGACCGGAATTTTACATACCCGTTTTAAAATCAATGATCTCCTCGCCGGGATTTTGATGATGACCGCTCTCTACTCCATTAACCTCCGGGTCATGGGGCGAAGCAATATCCCTCTCATGCAACAGGATACGCTGGCAAAATGGGGAGAACAAGTGGGCGTCCGGATCTTTGGCTCCGAACAATTAAATATTGCCGGCTGGACGGTTCATTCAGGCCAGATTTCTTTATTATTAGCCGCTCTGTTCGCCGCTTCCCTGGTCGCATTTCTGTTGTTTTTATTTTTTCGAACCCACTTGGGAACTGCGATGCGCGCAACGGGAAACAACAAACAAATGATCTGTGCGCTGGGTTGTAATGTGGATCGACAAATTATTCTTGGCTTAGCGATTTCGAATGGTCTCATCGCTTTATCCGGCTCTTTGCTGGCGCAATACCAGGGATTTGCGGATGCGCAAATGGGGATCGGGATGATTGTCTGGGGACTCGCCAGTGTGATTATCGGAGAAGCCCTCACCGGTAGCCGCAGCCTGGGACTGACGCTCGTCGGCGCCATCATGGGGTCTATTTTGTTCCGTCTGCTGGTCGCTATCGCACTCCGCTGGGGATTAAATCCCAACGACCTTAAACTGATCACCGCACTCTTTGTATTCGTTGCTCTCGTCCTGCCAAGAGTCATTAAACAATTCCGCTCAAAACAACTTAAACCGACCGCCTGATTATGTTAAGTATCGATAATATTTACAAAACATTTAATGCTGGAACGGTCAATGAAGTGCGCGCGCTGCAAGGTGTGAATC
>CAKUMP010000222.1 GCA_934667795.1 uncultured Chthoniobacterales bacterium
GGATATGACCATTCCAACAAGCACCGCGAAGCAGTGGAAACGGTAACACTCGAAGATGTAAAACGGGTGGCAAAAAAATATTTCCAGGAGCAGAAGCATGCGATCGCGGTAGTACGTCCTCCCGTGAACAAGACACAGAAAAATAACAAGGCTGCAGATGCCCCCACAACTGAATAAATAAACTAAACAAAACGTTAAATCGTATCCTTTATTTTATCCATTATGGCACAATACCAATCACAAGTTCAAAGCGGTGAAGTGACTCAACGTTTTATCGAGTTCGTTATGATGCATAGTCAGAACGTGTTGTTCTGTCTCGGCCAAATCCCTGATCCAGAAGGCAAAAAACTGGAGCCTAATTTGCCCATGGCTCGCTTGTTCATCGATCAATTAGATGCCATTCGAGAAAAAACTCGCGGAAATCTGAATTCCGATGAAGAACAAATGCTGACCCAAACGCTCACAAACCTCCGCCTCCAGTACGTAACCGTCAGCGACAAACCGTCAACGTAAGAGCGCGGGCATGTCTCCGCTTTTGAGAGGGCTGGGCGAAATCTCCCCCAGCCCTCCTTGTCACGCCTATCGTTCCAAAGCCCCCCAAGCCCCTTTTTTTATATAAAATTAATTAAACCTAATCTAAAAAATCAAAAGAATGCGCTCTGAAAGGGCAATCTATGTCAGACCAGGGCAACGCCCCGGGGCTGGTGTGGAGAGAGAAATAAACCCTGTAAGGGATCTAAATCGGGAATTTTTCCTTGTCTTGCGACTTCTTTCGAACACTCGCTTACCGCTTTGCCTTAATCAGACGCTCCGCAGACTGTTTTAATGATCTAAACTGCCGCAGGTCGTCCTAACAAGCGTAGTTCGTTTAAACGAAGATGATTAGAAAGGGTTAAGTTTAAGTACCCCCCAATTATGGGGGATAATAGCATAATATTTCGTATTTTTCAACACTTTTTTCTAAAAAAGAAGATTTGGAGTGGGAGCTCTGCACCGCTTTGCTTCGAACGATGTGTGAGTTTCGCCATGCGAAGGTTGTTCGTGCATCCCATTCGCGATGATCCAAAGCGGCGGAAACCGCCGCACTCCAAATACGCCCCATCCCATTCGAAAAGTAAGGGACAGAGCCATTATGATACGAAGAAAAATCAATTAAAAATATCCAGACTCTTGACCCTGGGCGTTGCTCTGTTCTGACATCGCTTGCCTCTTCAGGACACCTTTTTGAGAAAAAGTATTTTATTCGCACTAAAAGTGATAAGTCAGAAAAACTCTTAAACAGTACTAATTTTCATAAATAAGACTAACTTTTTCATAAAATATTTTCTAAAAACATAAAAAATTTCTTGCTATTTGTGAGGGAATCTGCTTATATAGCAGAAATTATCAGGAATAATTTGAGAGGGAGGCGAGGGGAGAATGGAAAACCCATTCAAAAGTTCATTCGAAATTATAAGGAGTATAGAAGGAGTGTTCATAATGAAGATGAAAAATGTGGTGAAGAGTACGGTTGCAGGCGTGGTTGAAAATAGAGTCAACAGCAGAATCAGCCTAGTGCTGGCAACCATGCGCGCTAACTTATCCATAAACTCGGAAAATAAGAGAAAGGATCCGCAGATTTACGCAGATTTACGCAGATTATTTTGTGTTTTTTTATGGAAAATAAGAAGAAGAGCCGGAAGGTGGGCCGTCCTGGAAAAGTTTTACACACGGACGTCAGGTTCGCAAAGAGATATAAAACTAAAATTGTTTAAGATCGGGAAATTTTTAAATTCAGAAATTAAAATTCTCTTAAAAATTTGTGTAAATCTGCGTGAATCTGCGGATAAAAAAAACAAGTTAGCGCGTATGGGACTGACAGCCGGCGTTAACATGGGAATCATCCTGGCATATTCAGGTGGGCTACAGTTGAAAGCGGATTCATTAACGATAGACGGAGATTTTTCCGTATTGGGAGAACTGCGAGTGGGCAGTGAGGTAGATCAGGGATGTCTGAAGATCTATGGTTCTGTGGAACACGAAGGGCAGAGTGCAATGCAGATCCGGGATAAAAACGGGGTAACGATTGGATACCAGAACCAGCTTGGCGGGGAGTATTCATTTGTAAATGGAGTGGCTGGCGTAGTGAGTTCCGGGTATTCCTTGAATTTTGGATATTCGAATAGTGCGATGTCAGGCGTTTACCAGTTTGTCCTGGGGGCTTACAATGTCAGTGAGGCTGGAAACTATGTGCTGAGCATGGGGCAATATAACACGACCGAATCACATTTTGCCGTAACGATGGGAGAATGGCTGGATACACTCATGGAGCATGTGTATATTTTCGGGCGTTATAATGAACGTTATCCTGAATGGGAACCCGGCAGCGGGTGGGTAGAAGATGCTCCATTATTTATCTTGGGAAATGGGACCGGGAAGATAGAAGACCCGGTGGAAGAGCGTTTTCGTAACGCATTTACGGTCTATAAAAATGGAGATGTGGAAATGACAGGACGCGTGCGGATGCCTCGTCAGGGCGATATTCTCATGGGAGAGTTTGGACATCCCTGATGATCTGTTTATGGAGGCTATAAGCGTGGTTCACTTTGATGCCTATCCTTGCCGTTGCCGGCAAACAGAAATTTTCAACAGTGCATTTGAAACCGTTTTTAATACATCCCCAATCATTCCTTCATTATTTTAATAATCCCCATGAAATCTCCCCGATTTGTTATCTATGTGTGTATGTGTGCCTTGATGTGGCAGGCACTGGCGGATTCACCGTTGTGGTGGAGCGAAATCAACCCTGTGGTGGTCGATGAAAATTTACCCTCCGATCCGGAAGCAGTAGCAAACCTTGGGCAATTGAAACATATTGCCACGCAGGCAAAGTCGCACCTGGACATCTCCCTGCCGGGAGGCGCTGGAGAAGATATCCAGGCAATGGTGGAAACATTTGAACCAAGAGCCGGACAGGAATATTCGGATGAAGAACGTTTACAGTTACTAGATAAAAATTATGCGCCTGTGAATCTGGGACAGGTAAAAGCGGTGGGGAAAGTTTTTTATGACCGATTATTGGAAGCAGGCTACCCGGTGCGTGAAAATCTGATAGCTCGTGGGTATCCTGCGGACTGGGGGTTCGATTACCCCTGGGATCCAGCCGTAGCAGTGGACGAAAATTATGCACCAGCAAATATTGGACAATTAAAAATGGTGTTTAGTTTTGATCTTGCAGGAGATGTGGAAGAAAATGGTTTGCCGGATTGGTGGGAAGAAAAATATTTTGGAGGTACCGGTCAGGATCCAGAAGCCGATTTGGATGGCGATGGGTGGACGAACTTACGGGAATATCAATCGGGAAGTCATCCTGTGAATTATTACGATCAGGGCACGGAGCAGATAACTCCTGTTTTGACCATTGTAGGCGGAAATTATCAGACAGGATTACCGAATCAGTATCTACCGCAAGCTTTACAGGTGGAGGTTCGGGATGCGGTGCATGGGGAATTATTAATCCATGTGCCTGTGGTATTTTCGCTGGAATCAGGAAAAGGGAAAATGCATACAGATGCAGGGCAGGTGGCGGTGGAGGAAGAACAGGTGGTTTGGACAAATAGCATGGGCATTGCAGAGGTTTTTTATTACCAGGAATCACAGAATGGAGGCGGTGGCAGAAATGTCATTCGTGCGCAGGGAGGCAATTTCGAGGAAAGAATAAAATCAAGTATGGTGGAATTTTCCAGTGTGGTCACAAGCGCATGGGGAGAGATTGCACATTGGCAATTTGAAGAAAGAAATGGAGTGACCATAGAGGATGCTGCGGCGTTGCAGTTGGATGGAACGTTAACGCGAGAAGGTTCCTGGAGCAGTCGTTTAAACAACGATTATGCTTTGGCGTTTGAAGGAGAGGGAGTGGGCGGTTTGGAACCGCAGACGATAAAAGTAGCGATACCGGAATTATTGGAAGCATTCGAGATATTGGATTTTGGAAAAAACAGTTTTACTTTGACGCTCTGGTTTTACGCGCCTGAAGAGGAAGAAGGAGAAGAAGCAAAGAGAGGAGTCCTTTTAGGAAAAGGAGAAGACGTGGGAACTCCAGGCTATTACCTGGCGTTGACGGAAGAAGGGTGTCTGGAATTTGGGTTGGGAAGTAGTGTGCCGGAGACACCTGCAGAGACGATTCAAATTCGTACACAAGAGAGTTTTAAGGATGCGCAATGGCACCATGTGGCAGTGGTGGTGAATCAGATAAACAAAATCGTCCATTTGCGCGTGGATGGAGTTCTGGTTCCTTTGGAAAAGGAAGAAGGAACAGGTGGAATCATTTATTGGGGGAATCAATTCAGTTTTGCTGCTTCTGCCCCATTGAATTTTCTTCAGGCCAGTGCCCCGGAACAGGAATTTTACCTGGGAAGCCGAAATGGAGACAGCGAGTTTCTGCTCGGAATGCTGGATGAGGTCCGTGTCTTTTATCGCGCACTGACAAGTACAGAAATTATGAGTCTGATTCAGCAAAGTGGTGAATTACTTGCGGTTCCGGCGACGCATAAGATACAGG
>CAKUMP010000223.1 GCA_934667795.1 uncultured Chthoniobacterales bacterium
TCCTTGACTACTTCGGACAATGTCGGATGCGCATGCACGGTACGGGCAAGGTCTTCAGCAGAACCGCGGAATTCCATCAACAGCACACATTCCGCAATGAGTTCAGAAGTCGAATGCCCCAGCATATGAACCCCGAGAACCCGATCCGTTTTTGCATCTGCAATGATTTTGACAAATCCGTCTTTGATTCCATGTGCCAGTGCTCGGCCATTTGCCATAAAAGGAAATTTTCCGGTACGGACCTCGAAACCTTTTTCTTTGGCCTGTGGTTCTGTGAGGCCAACGGATGCCGCTTCGGGTTCAGTATAAACCACATTCGGGATATAATCGTATGCGACATGGCCCGCGTGACCTGTCATGAGTTCCACACATGCGATTCCTTCTTCTTCCGCTTTATGCGCGAGCATGGGGCCAGCAATCACATCGCCAATCGCGTAGATGCCCGGGATAGATGTCTGGTACTTTTCGTCCACCACAATACGTCCGCGATTATCGGTTTCCGGTGTGACTGCCTCGGTGAAGAGACCTTCAAAATACGGTTTGCGGCCAACCGAAACCAGTACCTTGTCGGCTTCAAAACTCAAGGATTCTCCATTTTTTTCTGCATGTACACGTGGGTGACCGAGATCGAAATCCACATGTGTCACTTTCGTTGCGAGATGGAATTTGAGTCCGGATTTTTGGAGGGAGGCCTGAAGTGCCTTGGAGACATCGGGGTCAAAGCCGGCAGCGATAGCGGGCAGGAATTCGAGAACGGTCACCTCGGACCCGAGACGTGCCCAGACAGAACCAAGTTCGAGTCCAATTGCACCACCGCCAATTACGACAAGGCGTGCAGGAACTTCACTGAAGCTAAGTGCTTCGGTGCTGCTGACGATGCGTTCACCATCAAAAGGAATATTGGGCAGATTGGAGGGGACACTTCCCGTTGCAATCAGGATTTTTTCAGCCTGAAGCAAGGTCGTGGAGTCGTTATTACGGACTTCCACCTGATTTTTTGCGGTAATGACCCCAGTGCCGGTGAAGGAGGTAATTTTATTTTTACGGAAAAGTCCATTTACGCCCTGAGTCAGAGTGCGAACCACCTTGTCCTTACGCTGGATGAGGGCGGAGACATCGGGACGGATATTATCGGCGAGGATGCCATGTTCTGCGGCATCGTGTTTGAGGAAATGGAAATGTTCTGTCGAACTGAGCAGCGCTTTGGCCGGAATACAACCGACGTTCAGGCAAGTTCCGCCTGGAGTTTCCCGTTTTTCAATAATCGCAACATTAAGGCCAAGTTGAGATGCCTTGATGGCGGAAACGTATCCTGCAGGGCCGGCTCCAATAATAATTAAATCGAAATTTTGTGTAGATGAACTCATGTTGGTTTATTTATACCTGAAAATTACAAATTACCAATTAGAAATTACGAAGCATTGGGCATGATTTCGGTGACCAGGCGGTCCACGCCGTCTTTTGCGAAAGAACTTTGGGGGTAAAGCTGTTGTGCTTTGAGATACAAGGAAAGGCTGGAACCGGTTTGCCCACGCTCTTCCATGGATTGGGCCTGACGCAGGACACGAACAAAATCGGCAGCCTGGGTCGTGAGATCTGCACGAACCTGGTTCAGTTTTGAATCGTTGGGGTATTGTTTGGAGACGTGTTCAAGATTTTCCCATGCTCCGATATAATCCCCGCGTCTGGCGATTTCCTGACTTTGCAGAATGGATGTTTCGATCGTCTGCATGGTCGTCAGGATTTCTTTCAGTTTAGCTTGATGTTCGGGATAATGTGCGGTTGCGGCAATAAATCGGAGCTGGTCGTCAAAAATCTGACGATAATTGCGTTGATTAAGCAACTGGTCGAGGTCGATCAGAGCTTGTTGTTGGGTGTCGGCACGGCTGAAAATGAGCTGGGAAATTTCTGCCAGAGCGGGGTTGCGAGGCCAGATTTCGGTAGCACTTTTCAGTTCGCTTTCGAGTGTGGCGCTATCGCCATTGATAGCGGCATTTCTGGCTTTTGCCAGGTGCATGGCGCTGATCGTTTTGGCGGTTTCAATGACTCCCATTGGTTTCGAGGCATCGAAATCCTTGGCGGTTTCCGTCAGTTCTGTCACAAGCTTTTCGGCAAGGGCATAGTCTTTCATTTCCAGAGCGGACATCAACTGGTTAGAGGTCTGGACGAAATGAAGTGCCTTGCGTTTATCTTCGAGGGAAAGCGTACGGATTTCGGGCATGTATTCTCCAATGACAAATGCTTCTGCGAGGCGTTTGGATGCGCTTTCCAGTTCATTTTTCTGAAGGAGGTTATGATAGGCTTCGATCCCCTGGCGTGTATCTTCCACGGCCTGGAGAGCGAGCGTATCGAGCGTTGCCACGGTGGGAGGCATACCTGTGCTGCGGCTGAGAAGGTCTTTGGTGTCCTCGCCGACCTCCAGCGTGGTATCACCGGTTTGGAAAAGGTTGCGATAAAAGCGAGTTCCGATCAGCACATGCTGGTAACGGCGTTGGGTAAAAAGCTGGAGAAGCAGCGTTTGGAATTCGACTTTTGTCTGGAGGATAGAAGCTTCTCGTTTGACCTGGTTTGCGAGGATCGTGGCTTTCACTTCGGCTGCACGCGTCACATAAGGCTGGAGTTCCAGTTCTCGATGTGCTTTTTGCTCTTCTACCCATATTTTTGCGGCATCAGGATCTTTAGGTGGCGTTTTGAGACCAGTAGAGGAAGACGTGATACGCGCGTTGCGCTCATGACGGATCAACTCCTGCTCAAGAGAATCGTTCGCTTTTTCGAGACGGTTATTTTCGCGGCGGGCGAGCCAGACCGAATAAATGGCATTGGCGAGGGTATCACACAAGTTGTTATCGACTTTATAACTGGACGCCTGTGGGAGGAGTTTAAAGGCTTCATCCAAAGAGTTGGGCGTGACTTTTGTCGGTGCCAGGTCGCTCAGAATCTGTTCCAGAATCGCCATGTATTCGAGGTCCTCTTCTTTTGTAAAGGGATCCGAATTCAGGTATTTTTCAAAACGAGCCTGAAAAACGCGATTATTATTAATGTTCCAGCTTTTTCCATCCCATGTCAGAAACTCGCTGTTCGGGTCGAACATCGGGAAGACGGTTCCGAGGAATGAGGAATCGGAAGAAGCGTTAGAGGACGAAGAACTGGAAGAGCTGGAAGGAGACGAACTTTGCGAAGAAGACGTGGGCGCGGGGGCAGGAGCGGGAGACGCATCAGCAGAATCATTCATCACCTGGCCATCAAGCGTAGAGAAACAAAAAAACACCAGGAAAAGGGAGGAAATAGAAAAAGAAGTTTTGAAAAATTTATGGGAAAACTTCTTGAAAGGAGGTTGATGAAGGGGAGGTGTGTGTGCGGTCATAATTTTTTAAGATCTTTTACTTTTAAAATGCCTTTGGCATCCACTTCGATTTCAAAAATAAACTCCTGATTTTTTTGAAGGTTATAATTATTGAATTCTGCAGGAACGAGAATCGGGAGGATTTCGCGACCTGGAGAATTTAATTCCAGAGATAATAAGATACCATCATTTGGGGTCCATGCCAGGCGGTTTTGAATTTTTCCCTCTATTTTATAGGTGGCGCCGCGGAGGCTATTGGAGTTTTCGAGATAAGCCACCGGATCCAGAAGGGGCGTGTGGCGAAAGGGTTCTGTCGTGGAGGAAAAGAAAAAGCGACCGATCCCTGCCAGTGAAAGCAGGAGAACAAGAATGATGAGAATCCAGACTGGGTGAAAATTGTGATTTGCGCGTCGTGCCATATGATTTTATCTGAAGTTAACGCCCCTTCCTGGAGGGGGAGCCTTCAATGTAGGGTGTAGAGAGAAAAGCGTCAATTCCATTGAGAGCGTTGGCTGCCCAACCAGGCCAGGATTACCCCGGCAAAAATATGGCATCCGAGCATCCAGATACACATTTCCAGCGGGCTGAGAGTGGTGTCACTTACAATTTTTGCAAAATCATAAGAACGGGTTGATTCAATGGTTTTTAACATGCCCGACCAACTCCAGTAAGAGGAAATAAACGGGCGGACGAGGTCCGCAATCATGGTTGGCAATGCCAGGACAGCTCCGGATAGAGGGAGTTGAAAGCCGACAAAATAGACGGAAATCAAGGATGCGTGCTCTGGTGAGGAAACCATGCTGGAAATGCCCAGACAGATCGAGGTCAACGCAGCGTTGACTAAAAAGAGCAATAAAAGCTGGGTTTCAAAAGGCCCGGGGAAGCCACAGATAAATTTGACAAAGAAGGTCATCCACACGGATTGAATGGCGACCGGAATGAAAAGATAGGCGTATTTGGATAAAACGTAGCTTTCCGAGCGAAGCCCCCCCAGTTTTTCTTTTTCAAAAATGGGACGTTCTCCGGCAATTTCCCGAGCTGAGTTGTTTGCCCCCATGAGAGTAAGCAAAATGACCTGAAACATGATCAGTCCCGAGACCAGGCTGCCGACCTGGCTGGAATCGGTGAAAAATCGGGCCGTTTGCTCCATCAGACGTTTTTGATCGCCCAGGT
>CAKUMP010000224.1 GCA_934667795.1 uncultured Chthoniobacterales bacterium
CCCCACTCCTTCGGGCCCCAGGGCTTTGAGTTGTTGGGCTAAAAATTCCGATTCTGCTTCACGCGCTTGATCCATCCCAAGGCCGTCTATCACGGGCGAAGTCCAGAATGTCACATGCCCAGGCAAGGCATTAGGACGAGAACGCAATGGGCGAAAATTTTGGTTGCCTGTAGAGATTGGCGTGCTTCCAAAAATATGATTTACCTTTTCACTGACCATGTCAGGACAGCGCATGGTTACGGAAAAGGTAAGTTCTGATCCCCCATGGCCTGACCGGAAGGCGTTCAAGTAACGCATATAATCGCCCGGTGTTGCACGAGAACTATAAATAGCCTGCTGGTCGTCACCCACAAAACAAAAATGTCCCGGCAAGGGAGGCGCACTTTCAGAATCCGCAGGCCATGTGGATAAGGGAGCATCCAGAGGACGACAAATTTCTGTCAGTACTTGAAACATTTGCGAGTCCGTGTCCTGTGCTTCATCCAGAATGACAATAGGTGCTTTGGAACGGATTTGTTTACGAATCTGCTCATCTGCAAGCAGTGTATAGGACCAGTAAATCATGTCGTCGAAAGTAATGACTTCATGATCCAGTCGATATTGCAAGAAAGCATTTGCAATGATTGCGACAATATATTCTGAACAAGAATTTATCCAGGTCTGAAGAGGTGCAAATGCTTGTGTCACGAGTTCGGCGAATTCTTGTCCGCCAGAAGAAATATTCGGAATGGAAATGAAAAGCGCCTGGCCTTCTAGCTGGTCTTTAAAATTGAGAATGGCGTTTTGATGTTTTTCGACATTCTTTCTGCTGCGAGCGTTGGATGGGACATAATCGAGCAAGGGTTCAAGATGCAGCGTGGGACGGGCGGAGAAACCGGAAGAGGACGTTTTTTGTAAAACCTGCTCCGCATGCGTCTGGGACATAACCTGGGCGGCGTCCAGGATTTTATCAAATTCGACGAACTGAAAAAGCGAAGTGAAGATATCTGATTGAAGAGGGAGCGTCTCAAAAGCAGGAGAGGTAGTAAACTTTTCCCACAGTTTTTTCTTGTCGTCTTCAGATTCCAGGAGAATGGCTTGGGGGGAAATTCCAAATTTTTTCCCATATAACTGAACGAGATCCAGGCAGTAGCTGTGAATGGTGCCAAAAAATGCATTGCGGAGGTTACGGAGCGTTAGAGGCAGCTCTTTGGACGATGTGATGTTCTTTAAAATACTCGCTTTCGTGCGGGCTTTGAGTTCGCTTGCTGCCGCCTTGGTATAGGTCACTACCACCAGACGTGGCAGACGTTTTTTGTCTTCAGGAAGGTGTAAGTCGTTTTTTGCGATTTCTGTAATCCGGCTGACGATAGCAGTGGTTTTTCCTACACCGGCACCGGCGGAAACACAGAAGTTCTGGTCCAGAGAATAAATAAAACGATCGCGTTCTGCTTGATCGTGCAAAGGTATGGATGAGGTCATAATGAAAATGAGTTTTTAGGCAAGAAATTCTGAATAGGCATCGCTGTTGTTTGGGCAGGCATTTAGAAATGCCTGGTTGCGTAGTTTACATTTTTCCTGCAACACCGCGGGCGGGATCGGGAGTGTTGCCAGAGGCAGCGTTTCCTTATCGTTGAAACTGTAACTTTTTCCGGTAATGGGTTGGGTCTGTCCATACATTCCTTGATGATACATCCATGCGAAATATTCAACAGGTCCGGCAGGAAGGTCATGCGTCAGATCGATAAATGCGCCCATCGGCGTGATGGCATCAATACGGATGTCATGGTGAGGAGAATGGTTTTTAAAAAGAAAGGAATAGGTAAGGAACTGATTGCCTTTTCCCTGGAAAAGGTCTTTTAAAGAAAGACGTATTTCTTTGTTTCCTGTTTTGAAGTCCACGATATGAAGCTCTGCGTTCTGAAACTCCGGAGAGGGACTCATCAGAAGATCCAGTCGCCCACGCAGTGGAAGATTTCCGAGGGGGGTAGAAATCGTTCCTTTAAACGGATACTCACTGGCAAAATGATAATCCTGTTGAATGGAATTACAAAGATGTTTCAAACAAAGCGAAGTGATGGACTCGGCTTTATCAAGCAAGGAACTCCACCAATACCCAGGCGAACGTCCGACTTTCTGATAACAGTGTTGCAGTTGCGATTCAAAGGATTGGCGTAGTTCAGCGAGTTGCGTGGTTTGCAAATTTCTGAAATCACTGGTAGTGGAACAGGGCGCGAGCAACGTGGAGATCCATTGATGAACCAGTGTTCCGGTGATAAGGAATGGAGTGCGGGACAAATCCTGGGAGAGTCGGGATTCGCTACGAAAAAGATATTGCAGCGCAAATGTGGCAGAGGTGTTGAACGCCGCGTCCAGTCTTGATGGAGAAACAGGGGTTTCAAGACGTAATTCCGGACCAAAGTTGAAAAGGAATTCGTCATAAGGCGTGGTGGGGCTAAGACGCTTTTCCCGAATGCTGCGCAGCCGCGGAAATGCAGGTTCTTCAGCAATGGATGGAAGAGAGCGCCAGGTGATGAGAGAAGATGCATCAGTACCAGTCAATGGCAGCAGTCGAAGCACTATTTCATTCGGTTGTTGCTCCGTGGAGGAGGCATCGGGATGAACTGCCCAGGAAAACGTTGCTGATCCTTTGGCATTTAAAAGCTGTTCAAAGAAATGTCCATAGTCAAACTCACTGCGCTCTATGGAAGTGAGGATCGGCGGAGAATCAGGAGGACGGGTGTCCTTCAGGGTCAGAATATTTTTGTCCGGAAGAAATGGATTTTCCTTGCGCGTGGCAGGCCAGCCATTGTCGTGTGAATCCATATAGATCAGTGCAGACCATGGAGTTCCGATGGCATTTTCCGGAGTGGTAATAACGACACGAGCGAATGTTTCATTGGTGTCCTGGCTTCGGAAAAGGGCGTTTGTATTGGCCAGATGATTTCGCATCCATCGAAGAATCAGCGTGCTGTTGAGCAATTTCTGATCAAGAGCATCTTGAAGAACCTGACTCTTTAAAAATTCAATGGGCAGGACAGATAAATTCAGGGCCGAAGCGAGGTTCTGCCAGAAGTTCAGAAACTGTGTCCAGGACAAGGAGGGAGATGGAGGTTGAAGTATTTGAATGAGTTGTTGAATGGACTGATGCGCTTGCAGGTAACCGGCGTGTGTGGTTTTGGGAAGGGGATGTTGTGCAAGAATGCGACAATCGGAGATCTGCAGGTAACTGTTGGCGTCGTTTCCCCATTGATGCAGATATTGAATAGGGCAGTTTTTCCAGTCTTTTGGAGCTAATTGATTTAACAGGCGAATCAGTGCTTCCAATGAATGGAAATCACAGTTGTTATAAAAATAATCTGTAATGGCATGGTACACCTGTGTTTCCAGGGGAGGTTGAGAACGTCCTCCTGATTCATGAAAACAGGTGATGTTCAGTTGCTGGAGATGTTTAGCAATAGATAGAGAAGTAATACCTGCCTGAGGGACAATAATTGCCATACGATCGTGTAAAGAGGATTGCTGGAGCCAGTCCTGTACTTTCTGACCAACCGCAAATATCTGGTCTTCAGGCGTGTTGCATTTTAAAAAATGAATGGGACGCTCTTCCGGTGGGAGTGAAGCGAGTGTGCCCTCCGTTGTGGAAGCCCCCCATAGTGCATCCAGAATTTTCTGATGAGGAGAATCGGGCGCTTCCAGATCGGCCGTTGGAGAGGCTTCTTGTCGAAACCCGGGGAGTTGCTCGAATCGCTCGATCCATTTTTGTTGTGCTTCCTCGGCAGTATTGACTCCCGGATTAGGAAAATAAAAAAAACAGGCGTCGGCCGTTTGCGCGGCAGCAAGAAGTAGATAAAATTCCTGAGAATAAGAAGCATCCCAGCCGAAACAGCAAATTTCCAGATTCGGGGAAGAATGTTCCTTTAAAGTCACTAAATGCTTTTTGACAGCGGGACGCCAGTGGGGAGAATTTTTCAGTTTCTCAAACCAGGGAATGAGTGCTGCCGGAACCAGGTGTTGAAGATGAGAGCGGTCTAATTGATCACAAAGGAATAATTGTTCAATAGCCTGAAATAAAGGTCGTGAATTGCGTTGTAACCATAAATAAGTGTTCGCCAGTGATTTATCTCCGGTCAGTTCTGCAGCTTCAAGTGCTTTTTCATAGTGGGGCTGGATTTCCGCTTGTAAAAGAAATTCCAGAAATTCGATGGAATAAAATTGCTCAGACAGTTTATGTATAACACTGAGTTCGCGAAGTAATTCCGGTGCGGTCATGATTCTGACTCCTAAAAGCCCATGCCCTTGCGAAGCAAGACGTTGACGGATCCAGTGCGCAATGGAACGTGTCGGCACAACAAACCAGAATTCACGTCCAGCAAGATATTTCTGTGAGGCATTGAGAAACCATGTATATAAGCCTGAATGCCAGGCATCTTCTATTCTGGTGTAAGTGTAAATGCGACCGTACATAAAGAAATAATCTCTGGTTTTCTGTTAAGAGGGAAGGTTAAAAATGCTATAT
>CAKUMP010000225.1 GCA_934667795.1 uncultured Chthoniobacterales bacterium
TCTGCGACGTGATCAGCACGTCGCCGGTCGCGAGGTCCTTCACCGGCTGATTCCCGCCGCGGTGGCCAAATTTCATTTTAAAGGTTTTCCCACCGAAGGCATACCCGAGAATCTGCTGTCCCAGACAAATCCCGAACAAGGGTTTTTTGCCGATTAATTCGCGTGCAGTTTCATGTGCATAATCCAGTGCTGCCGGATCACCAGGGCCATTGCCCAGAAAAACACCATCCGGATTCATATCCAACACCTCTTTTGCCGATGTGGTCGCCGGTACCACACGCACCCGAAACCCATGCTGGCGTAAACGTCTCAAAATATTCCGCTTAATTCCGAAATCATACGCAACAATAAAATATTTTGCCTCCGGAAGTGGCAAAAAGACTTGTCCATTTGGCCCCAGTTCCACATTTTCGCGAATCTCTTCCCGCCCCTTCACAATCGTCCACTGACGACTCAACGTGCCATCCGGATCCCACTCATACGCTTCTGACGTGGTGACTTCCTTGACATAATCCATACCTTCCACCCCCTGAGCATTGCGTGCCATTTCCAGAGCCGCTTCCGCAGTGGCCTCATCTCCCACCATCACACACGCCCGCATGGCACCCTTCAGTCGCAAATGTTTGGTCAACGCCCGTGTATCCACTCCCTGCAACCCGGGGACATTCCAGCGTTTTAAATAACTATCCAGATCCTCTTCCGACCGCCAGTTACTTGCCACTACACTCAGTTCCTCGACTACCAGTGCCCTCACATGTACCTGGTCACTTTCCGCATCCAGTTCATTGATCCCGTAATTCCCGATCTGCGGATACGTCATCGTGATAATCTGACCGCGATACGAAGGATCCGTCAACACCTCCTGGTATCCCGTCATCGACGTATTAAAACAAATCTCACCGGTGACCGTACGATCCGCACCAAACCCTTCCCCTTCAAACACCGTTCCATCTTCCAATGCTAAAATTGCGCGCATACCTCCTACTATAATTCCAGCCCTCCCCTGTCAAAGGAATTTTAGATAGTAACTCCTGTTTCACGCCAGGAACCCCAAGCAAAGAATCTTTATAAGCCGCAGAAAAACGTAGAAATTTAAAAAAAACTCCGCTCCCCCTGGGGTGTCCCATTAGGGACAGACCCCTTCGAACGTCCCATTAGGGACAGACCCCTTCGAACGTCCCATTAGGGACAGACCCTTTCGAACATCCCATTAGGGACAGACCCCTTCGAACGTCCCATTAGGGACAGACCCCTTCGAACATCCCATTAGGGACAGACCCCTTCGAACGTCCTTAGGGACAGACCCTTTCGAACATCCCATTAGGGACAGACCCCTTCGAACATCCCATTAGGGACAGACCCCTTCGAACGTCCATTAGAGACAGACCCCTTCGAACGTCCATTAGAGACAGAGCTATAAACACTCCTTAGAGCGAAGGAGATATGGGGAATCATTCTGCTGTATTCCAACTCCATCATCGTTCGAACCAAAGCGGTGCAGAGCCCCGCACTCCAAATTCTTCCCGTGGGGTGGGAAAAATCTTTGACATGCCAGAGCCATTCAAATGTCCAAACTCCAGCGCCGACGTCCCGTCGGCCGAAAAAGAGTTGTTTCACAAGAGTCACAAAGAACTTCCATAAGCCGCGGAAGAACCCGGAAATTTGAGGACATCTAAACAGACTGAACATTCGTGATAATTTGTGTTCATTCGTGGTTAAAAATCCTTTGCGGCCTTGGCATTGCTTGGCGTGAAACAATCCTTCTTAGCCGACGGGGACGTCGGCGCTCCCAGGGCTATTTTTCTTGTTGGATGCGTGTGAGTTCGGCTTCTGCGTTTTTTTGTTTTTCCTGTGCTTCCTGGAGGGCGGCATTGGCTTCGGCGAGAGCGGCTTCGTCTTCGATGCCTTTGAGGATGGCTTCGAGCTGGATCTCTTCGGCGACTTTGACGCGGTTATTTAATTTGACGATAAAGACCGAGGCGAGAACGATCAGCAGGACAAAAGCAGAGGCGATTGTGGCGGTGATGGCGCGGTTGCGTCGGATGGTTTTCTGCCAGAGTTCGAGGAGAGAAATGGGACGGGCGTTGATCGTTTGTCCTTTGCGGAAACGGTCCAGATCTTCGCGGAGGGCAGAGATCGAGGAATAGCGTTCCGCAGCTTCGGAGCGTAATGCTTTCAAAACAATGACCTCCAGATCCGGGTCGAGTTCCGGAGCAAATGCGCGCGGTTTTGGCGGCTCATATTCCTGCAGACGCTGGACATCTTCAAAAATGTTCCCACCGGGTTCGAAATGCCGTTTCCCTGTAAAAAGCAGAAACATGATGGCGCCGAGCGAATAGACATCCGCCCTTTCATCCACCGATTTACTGGACAACGCCTGTTCCGGTGACATGTATTCCAGGGTCCCCAGCAGCTCATGCGAAACAGAAATCGAACGTTCTTCGGTGTCATCTTCAAATTTAGCCAACCCAAAATCCATCACCACTGGGTCGCCATCCTGACGGAGGATGATATTACTGGGTTTCAGGTCGCGATGGAGGACACCGTGCTGATGGGCAAAATTGACCGCATCACAGATTTTGAGAATAATCGTCAGAACCTGCGAAATGGGCAGCGTGCCCGGCGATGATGGTGTATCGGGCCTGGTCAGATGTTCTTCGGATTCGTCTTTTTCCGCCGGCACGTTCTCTTGAATCGTCTTTACAATCTCGGAAAGCTGCGTAGAGGAGGTATCATCTTCAAGCGTTCGGCGTGTGGTATCAATTTTGATCCCGGATTTAACGAGTTGGGACAATGTGACGCCGGAAACATGTTCCATGACGATATAATGCAAGCCTTCGTATTCGCTGAATTCGAAAACGCGGCAAATGTTGCGATGCTGGAGGTGGCGCATCACTGTGGCTTCACGCTGGAAGCGCATCAGCATTTTTTCATTTGTATCCCGATTGTTTAAAAATTTGATAGCAACGGGATTCGCGAACCAGTCGTGTGCGAACCAGACCTGGCCCATGCCACCGCGACCGATAAGTGTTTTGAGCGTATAGCGTCCTACGCGTTGTTCGAAATTTTCCTGTTGAACGACATCGTTGTTCGCAGGAATGGGGGTATGGGAGGAGAGCTGGGAAGTGAGATTGAGAATATGGATGGGGATGTCGGTGTTAAACGGAAAAATGGAATAAAGATAGGTAAAACAAATTTCTGCGTTTTTCTGGTTATCTTCCACGCCACGGCCGAAGAGATAAATATGCCGCTGGAGGGACTCCGGGAGCGGGCGGATGTCGGCAAGTTCCATCCGCAACCCATCGAGTTCAGGAGAATCATCCGTAATAGCACGCACGACTTCATATCCGTCCGGGCGGGTCTCCATAATATGAAGTGCGCTGGATTCTGTGATCAGGATTTCGTCGGTACGGGTCAGAGAGACCAGAAGGTGAGTGAGTTTCAGGCTTTCGCTGAGCACATGAAGCGTCGTTTGATTCAGAATTGCCACTGCATCCGCCGTATGGATAGCGGCCCCAAACCGGGGGAGTTCGCTGCCGGAGGTTGCAAAACTTTCACGTGCGTTAAGAATATGCTCACGGATTTCGACCACAAAATTGAGTGCGAGCAGGTGGTGGTCGGCATACGGGACAGGGGTTCCGAAAACGATCGTGAATTCATCGGACCGGCTCGGAAGGATCGTGCCGAAGTGGCGTTGAGCGAGGGTCGTGACTGCATCAAGATAAAATTCATGGATGCGCGAAACCTCCTCCGGTGGGAGGCGGGTGGCAATCGACGAAAACGTTTCCACATAAATAACGACAAGCGTCACCTGGCATTGTCCAAGCTGCGTTGCGGATATCGTTTCGGAATCGGGCATGAATGAGAAAAATTAGATTATGAAGTTACGGTTGCGTTGGAGGTGGAGATGTGTCCAGTCCGGGTTACGACGACAATCTACCACCGCATGAACAATCGCAATATCATGGTTTACTGTATAGTATATAGCGAATGGAAATTTTTTGGAAAGCAAACGATGAAAATTCCCATAGGGTTTGCTATGTACCCCGGCTAATACCTGAAGAGTTTCAATTTCGGAATAAATCGTGGATAAAAAATAGTTACCCAAGTCTGTGCGTTTAGCTTCATAAAAATGGAATGCTTTAATAAGATCATTCCGCGCGGCAGCGAATATTTTAACCTTCATTGATGCTCTGTCTGATCTGGCTTTTAGCCATTTCCCAATCAATTACCTCTTCCTGACCTGAAAGGTAGGCTTGATATCGAGTGTCCAGAAGCTCTTTATGCCATTGTGGCACATCAATATTTTCTGGTTCGGAAGAAATCTCAGACCAAAGGGCATCCAATAACGCCAGTTTCTCAGAAAGTGGCAATTGACGGATTTCTTGTGGGACGATCATGTTGCTAGAATAACAGATTCTTCGATAAATCGCAACAGATTCTACAGTCCCGTTTTTCAATCTTGTAAATTTTCTTTAATTTGAGCA
>CAKUMP010000226.1 GCA_934667795.1 uncultured Chthoniobacterales bacterium
AGATATGCGAAAGCTTGAGTGGAAAGAGCGAAGAGATGAGCATAGCCGCGCTCGCGTGCTAAATTTTCCACAAAAGCCATAAGTTTTCGTCCGTATCCCTGATTTTCATGGTTACGGCTTACGTACAGACAAGCGAGTTCGGCGCATTGTCCGGATTCATAGGGATGAATCGCGACACAGCCGACAATATTTCGATCGACTTCCAGAAGCCAGTAATCTTCGATTTGCTGGAGTAATTCTGTGCGCGTGCGTCGAATAAGTTCCTCGCTGTGAACAGATTGTTTGATGAGTGACATCACCTGGCGGACATCTTTTTTCATCATCCGGCGCATTTGTTGATATTCATTTGAATGGATCATCGTCCCGATCCCTTCATTGCTGAAAACTTCTGTCAGCAGGGCTTCATCGATATTTCCATTGATCAGATGAACGCGAGAGATTCCGAGTCGGCATGCTTGAGCGCCATGAGCAATTTTTGATGCAACCCCTGGGGCAGAAATGCGTTTGCGTTTGATAAGCTCCTCTGCATCGCGAACGGACAACTGTCGGATAATTTCTTCATTTCCAAGTTGAAGACCATCATGACGGGAGATAAAAATGACTTTTGCGGCATGAAGTGCCTCTGCAACATCCACTGCAGCAGCATCAGAATTTACCCGGTATGTTTTGCCTTCTCCATCATATCCCAAAGGAGGAATAATTGGAATAATCCCTTCATCCAGAAGATAATGCAGACATTTAGCGTCAATTTTTTCCACTTTTCCAGTAAAAAGATAATCGATGCCGCTGAGGATGCCTGCTGGGTGAGCGATGACAGCATTCGCGAAAGCGGCGCGGAGATCGACGGAAGTGAGGCCTTGGAGAATATCATTTGTGAGTCGAGTAGAAGCATCGAGAGCGATCTGGAGAGTTTCGAAATCGGTGATACCGGTACCATCGTGATTGGATATTGTGGTATTGCGTGCCTGGGCGAGTTTTTCGATTTGGAAGCTTACGCCATGAACGAGAACGATTTTGATATTGAGGGAACGTAATACCGCGAGGTCGAGCAGGAGATTGGAGAAATTTTCGGCAGCGATGATTTCTCCATCGATTGCAATGACGAAAATACGGTCACGAAAACGGGGGACGTATTGAAGGATGCCGCGTAGGTCAGAAACTTTCATGTTCCACAAAGAAAATAAGAGATAGATTTACAAACGAGGATGAGAAAATAAATCTGACCCCATTGCAAGTGGGAAAACGCGGGGAGGTAAAAAAATTATTTGATCAGGATTTATTCTTTCGAGAAACAGAGTTCGTGAGAATAATACCTGTCAGGAGAGCTGCGACCCCAATTCCGGCCAGGATATAAGGAATGGGGTGTTCCTTTGCATTTCGAGCGACGGCCTGGGTGGCATCGGTCGAGAGGTCACGACTACGGTGCCAGGTTTCGCGTGCACGATCGGCAATCAGAGTAGCGTCAGAGCGAAGTCTTTCTTCCAAATCACTGGCAGTTCGCTGAATTCGTTCCACACTGTCTTCAATAGCTTTATTAAATTTTTCAATTGATTCATTATTGGATAGGGAAAGCTTCATAAAACCAATATCCTCCATAAAGGAAAAAAATGCAAACAGAAACCCGGGAAGTGTCCCTGAAAGCAAGCGTCCCTGTGAGCGTCGATGTCTCCCTCGGTCCTGGAGTTTGGACATTTGAATAGCTCTGGCATGTCAGAGATTTTTCCACCACACGGGAAGAATTTGGAGTGCGGGGCTCTGCACCGCTTTGGTTCGAACGACGTGTGCGTTTTGTCATGCAAAGGTTGTTCGTACGTCGCATCCGCTATGATCCAAAGCGGCGGAAACCGCCGCACTCCAAATATGCTCCATTCCATTCGGAAAATAAGGGACAGAGCCGTAGATTATAGATTTTCAGCCTCTACATGCTTGATTTTCGCATCAGACTCCAAACTCTTGATAATTTGGATGGACAGAATGGGGGGAAATGAGTCAATGATAGAGGGATAGGCTATTTTAGACAAGAAAAGCAGACAGCCAGTATTGAAAAGGACATGATTAAAGGAATTTACACACCGAATGTGGTTCCGTTTAAAGAAAACGGAAAGATAAACGAAGAAGAATTGCGGAAGATGACCGAATGGTTGATCCAGAAGGGGATTCACGGGTTGTATCCGAATGGAAGTACCGGGGAGTTTATCCGACTGAGTTTTGAAGAACGGAAAGAAGTGGTTCGTATTATGGCGGATCAGGCGCGCGGACGGGTGCCGATTCTGGCAGGTGCTGCGGAATCCAATATGGATCAAATCATGGACGCCTGTAAGTTTTATGCCGATTTAGGGTGTATCGCTGTTTCGATTACAGGTCCGTATTATTTTAAAGTAAGTCAGCAAAGTATCGAACATTGGTTTCGGGAAATTGCCAAAAAGTCCCCCATTGATATTTTGCTTTATAATATTCCGCAGTTTTCAAATGAAATTGAATTGCCGGTGGTGAAGAGACTGGCGTTGGATTGCCCGAAAATTGTGGGGATTAAAGACAGTAGCCGGGATTTGCCTCGCTTTTTGAATACGTTGAATGAAATCAAGCCTCAGCGTGCGGATTTCTCCTGCTTGATTGGTTGTGAGGAAATTTTATATCCGTCCCTGTTTATGGGAGGCGATGGGGGAACGATTGCAACTTCCGGGGTCGTTCCTGAAGTTTTAGTAAAACTGCATGAAGCGTATGTAAGTGGTCAGCACGAGGAGGGGCGTCGGATTCAGATGAAACTGCTGGAATTGATTAATACCATGTTATTGGGGATTAACTTTCCTGAAGGGTTCCGTGCAGGAGTTAGCCTGCGTGGGTTTGATGTCGGCCCGGCCCGTCAGCCACTTTCTCCGGCAGAACGTCCGGTGTTGGATGAGTTGCGAACAAAAGTTGCCTGCATTTTAACAGAGTGCGGATTCTCGGAGGCAGCACAGGCATGTCGGGTGGGGGCAAAAGTAAAAGGGTGTGGCTGCGGGTGCAATGGCGAAAAAGCGAACGCGACAGGGACTTGTGCAAATGGAGCAGGAGGATTTGGCGCGAGCAAAAATGGCGGAACCCCTAATCCGGAAGACGTCAGCCGAATTGTCCGGGAAATTTTACAGCAATTAAGCGGACGTTAAGAAGGTCAGACGTTTTTGTTTATAAAAAATAAACAGGCGGTTTGGCTTTATTAAATGTGGAATTTGCAACACGAGACATGGCAGCATCTGGAATAAACTTTGACGGGACATTTGCAGTGGGGATGGCGGAAGTGCCATTCTTGAGTATATGTGCGGTGGTGGCGGATGCCATGGGGAAGGCTGCGCATGTGATTCTGGATGGGATTGAAACGACCGGAGATCAGCGTTTGATGATCCGGGTGTTTGGGGATCCGGAATCGGTGGAAGAATCATTGCGGGTAGCGGAAGCCACTGCGCGTGATTTGGGAGTCACTGCCGTGACCGAATGCATTCGTCGGCCGGAGCCGGCGTTGAAACCGTTGTATCAATTTGCAAACTCAGTAAACAGCCTGTTTGGCGGAAAAGATCAATTTACCGCAACTGCGGAATCACTAAAAGAATATAATAAAATGAGTGCTCAACAAGCGATAGGAATTTTAGAAACCCAGGGGCTGACAGCGATTCTGGAAGCGACAGATACCATGCTGAAAGCAGCAAATGTGGAACTGGTGGGGAAAGAAAAAATTGGTGCGGCATACGTCACGATCATGATTCGTGGGGATGTGGCGGCAGTGAAAGCGGCCATTGACGCCGGGAGTGAAGCGGTGGGAGCGCTTGGAAAATTGATTGCAGCGCATGTGATTGCGCGTCCGCATGCGGATCTGGCAAAAATCCTTCCTGGCGGGGTGTAAGAGTTAGAAAATTTATCTTGCCTGGATTTAAAATTCTGGAGTGGAGATGGGGAGGGTTTTAACAAAATATTCCAATACGGATTCTCCACGGCGCAGTTGGTGGTCGTGGATGTTTCTTCTATTTGGAGTATTATTGATTGGGGTTGTTGTATTTGGTTTTTTGTGGGTTCAGAATTTTTTAAAGAGCGATGCGTTTCGAAAACTGGTAAGTGACGCCGCATCGAAACCTCTGCTGGTGGAGGGGGAGTTTGTGGATTTACGCTGGTCCGGTGAATCGGTATTTTCCAACCGTTTTACCGCAAAGGGGAAGCCGGGTTCTGCGATCGAAAGAATGGATGCGGATTTGATCCGGGCAGACGTTTCTTTGGGGCGGTTATGGGAACGGAATTTGTTAATCCAGTCGATCAATATTACCAAACTGGATATTGTTTTTGATGATTCCGGGGAGAAAATATCCGGGAGCGAACTGGATTTAGAAGCACAAGCGTTGGAAGTAACGGAGGAAAAAGCAGGGAAGCTGGGGACAGGGGAGAAGTCAGAAAATTTC
>CAKUMP010000227.1 GCA_934667795.1 uncultured Chthoniobacterales bacterium
TCGTCATGCGAAGGTTGTTCGCACATCCCATTCGCTATGATCCAAAGCGGCGGAAACCGCCGCACTCCAAATACGCCTCATCTCATGCGGACAGTAAGAGAATAGAGCCGTTATTTTGCGAATAAAAATCACTTGCAAATGTCCAAAACCCAAGGGGCGACATGTCGCCCGGTTAAGAGTGGTGACACGTCACCGCACTCCTGAATCAATCTTCGTCTTCGTCGTGTGGCTCATCTTCAAGCGGTTCGATTTCTTCGCCCTTGGAGGTCCACTTCAACTTGCGCTTATTCGCAGGCAGCGGAGAAAGCACCATATTGATCGTTTTCCCCATCTTCCGGGGTTCCATTTCCACTTGAGCAATATGCAACAAATCCTCTTTCACCCGTTTCATCACATCATACCCAAGTTCCTGGTGCGCCAGCTCACGTCCTTTGAACTGCAATTGTACCCGAACCTTATTCGCTTTATCCAAAAACGACTCACAATGCCGGATTTTTGTCATGTAATCATGCTCGTCAATATTGACGCGAAACTTGACTTCTTTCAGTTTAGTGGACTGACTTTTTTTGTCTTTTTCCTGTTTCGCCAATTCGTAGCGATACTTTCCAAAGTCAACAATCCGACACACGGGAGGATTCGCATTTGGGGCGACTTCAACCAGATCGAGACCAAGATTCTTGGCGTGGCGAAGTGCATCAGGCAATTTTAAAACGCCTAATTGCTCGTTGGTTTGCGCTACGACAACACGAACTTCACGAGCACGAATTCTACCATTGACACGAATCTGTGGTGTCTGGTTCCGATTATTACGTTGATATGGTTTTGCGATAGGGACTTCTCCTTGGAGAGATATATCTTCTATATCTCTCGATTTTTACGGTTAGTTTATATGTTACTTCATGAACATAGGTTACAGAGCGAACGCATTAAAGTGCCTTACTGGTGATCTGGGTTACAATCTGGTCAACAAAAGCATCGACCGACATTGCACCCAGATCTCCGGCTTGTCTGCTGCGAACAGCGACTTGCCCGGCTTCTTCTTCGCGTGCACCTAAAATGAGCATATACGGAACCTTTGCGATCTGCGCAAGCCGAATTTTTGCTCCAATTTTTTCTGATGATTGATCCAGCTCCACTCGAACCCCTGCTGCTTTCAATCGATCTGTGACTTTTTGTCCATATTCCTGATGCTTATCAGAAATGGGTAATACCCGTACCTGTTCCGGACTCAGCCACACCGGAAATGCTCCGGCAAAATGTTCAATCAAGACTCCAACAAACCGTTCCATACTTCCAAAAGGTGCCCGGTGAATCATCACCGGTCGATGCGGTTTATTATCCGAGCCAATATAACTCAATTGAAAACGCTCCGGCAGGTTGTAATCTACCTGCACTGTTCCCAATTGCCACTCACGCCCGATGACATCTTTTACAACAAAATCAATTTTGGGGCCATAAAATGCGGCTTCGCCCGGTTCCTCACTAAATGGAACCCCCAACGTCCCCGCAGCTTCCCGAAGCGCATTTTCTGCTTTCTCCCATAAGGCACTCTCCCCGGTGTATTTATCCGAATCCGGATCCCTCAACCCAATCCGCACCCGATAATCCGACATCCCCAAGGTAGAAAAAACTTTTTTCACCAACTCCAGACACCCGGCAATTTCTTTCGCAACCTGTTCCTCGGTGCAAAATAGATGTGCATCATCTTGTGTAAACCCACGGACCCGGGTCAGCCCATTTAATTCTCCCGACTGCTCCCAGCGATACACCGTCCCGAATTCCGCCAGCCGCACCGGCAAATCCCGATAGGATCTCGGCTTCGATGCAAATATCTTGATGTGCATCGGACAATTCATCGGTTTTAATAAAAATCCTTCAATTTCGCCTGACTGCAAGCGGTTGCTCAATGTCGCACAACTGCAACCCTCTTCCGCCAACTGATCCAGTTGCTCATTTTCAATCAACGGAGGGAACTGGCTGTCTCTGTAATAGGGAAAATGCCCGGATGTCCGATACAATTCCAGATTCCCGATATGAGGCGTAAAGACCTGGTCATACCCCTGTTCATCCAGTTCCCGACTGATAAAATCCTGCAGTTCCTGACGAATGATCGCGCCATTAGGCAACCAGAGAATCAACCCCTGTCCGACAGAAGGGTCAATAGTGAAAATTTCCAGTTCTTTTCCTAACTTGCGATGATCCCGTTTTTTGGCTTCTTCAAGCTGTTCCAGATGTGCAGCCAGTGCTTCTTTGGAATCAAATGCGGTACCATAAACCCGCTGCAACTGAGGGTTTGCCGCATCTCCTTTATAATAGGCACTCGCGACCGACATCACCTTGAATGCCTTGATCTTCTTCGTATATCCCACGTGTGGACCCGCACACAGATCCACAAAATCGCCGTTCTGATATAAAGAAATTTCTTCCCCTTCCGGAATGTCGTCCAGCAAATCCAGTTTAAATTTGCTGGGAACCGCACGCTCGGATAATGCCGCCAATCGGCCCGATTCCGCAAGTTGCCGTGCTTCTTCCCGACTCACCACACGTTTTTCAAACTTCTGGTTCGCCGCGATGACCGCCTTCATCTCCGCCTCGATCTTTGCAAAATCCTCTGTCGAAATGGCATGATCCAGTTCCAGATCATAATAAAATCCACCGTCCACCGGAGGTCCTGCCGCCAGTTGAGTGTCCGGCCATAACCGTAACACCGCCGTTGCCAGCACGTGCGCACACGAATGTCTTAGCCTCTCCAGATCACTCATCTGGGCTCGTTCCTCTAATGTTTTCCTGCTGGTCACTTCTGGCATATCGAAAACGCCCATCCTATCACCCCCTCATGAAAATTCAAACATAAAATAGCGTATTTGGAGTGCGGCGGTTTCCGCCGCTTTGGATCATGTCAAAGAGGACGGTGAAAAATTTTTGCGTATTGAAACTTTCTGATCGTTCGAGCCAAAGCGGTGCAGAGCCCCGCACTCCAAATGCCTCCCGTATGTTGGAAAAACCTTTTGTAATCAAAAACAAAGGGAAATAGTTTATTAACGCCTATTCTTAACCACGAATGCCCCTGAAAGCGCTGACGTTCCCGTCGCCGCAATGCCCTGCGTTACCCTTGACATTTCAACAGATTTGTGCTTTTATTGTACAAATGAAATGCGTCTCAAAATGTTTCCCCTCCTTAGCCGCCTTTATCGGGATAGGGATGCTGTGCAGTATGGTATTTGCCTCCGCCCAAACCGTCATTTTTCAGGAAGACTGGACGGATATGGCGGACTGGACGATTGTCACCCCCTCACAAAGCAACCGATACTCTCTGGACTCCACTGTCCTTCCTGGGAAAAATGTCTTGAAGACAGATTTTTTAACGGGAGATAATTTTTTGTCCTATATCCGCGTAACGTCTCCACAAGTCATCGATCTTGCAGCGGGCATTGAATACACGGTTACCTTTCGCCGTGTCGCGGATGTTCAATATTTCCGGATGGGGCTCGTTGCAGGAGATAATTGGAGCAGCAATCAATTCTATTACCATGATTTTGCCAGAACTTCCGTAACGTTATCCAAAATCGGCACAGGAAATGCCGTTACCAGACTCTATGCAACCTCTCCTGCCCTTCCCAATCCTTTGGATGAGTTTGTGACTTACACCATGCAATTAAAAGAAGGAGTAAATGAAGCATCCACCCCCGGATTATACTTCCGCCTTTTTCATGATGGCATTTTGGCAGCAGAATGGTTTGACTCAAACCCATTTAGTTTTACCAGCGGTGAAAATAACACCGTCATCCCTTTCATCGGCTTCAGGCCTCAAAATACTGGCAGTGTTCTGGGTGGCACTTATGCTTATGTTTCCGATGTCACGCTGACACAAATTCCAGAACCATCCACTCTCCTCCTCTGGGGACTCGGCGCCACTGTCCTCGCTTTCCGGAAACGATTCTGAAACCCACGTTTCAATTTAAAATCCCCAAAATCCTCAATGTCCCCAAAATCCCCAAAATCCCCAAAATCCCCAAAATCCCCAAAATCCCCAATGTCCCCAAAATTCCCAATGTCCCCAATGTCCCCAATGTCCCCAAAGTCCCCCTTCGTGACACAGTACCTGGGCAACACGTTTGCCGACGGGGACATCGGCGCTCCCAGCCCCTTAAATTCGCTTAACAAGCGAAAATCCTTGTCATTTCTCCTTTATTTGGATAAATTATTCTTACCCCCTTTACTATTTTCCGAACATGAAGATTTATCTTTTAATATGCGCTTTGGTTCTTTTTCCGAATATCACGCTGGGACAGATATTTTCTGACACTGTTTTTCATTATCATTTTGATGAAACGACCGGATCGACTGCAGTGGATTCGAGTGGATACGGACATAATGCCACCTATGGAGCGGGCGTAACCAAAGGATTACCTG
>CAKUMP010000228.1 GCA_934667795.1 uncultured Chthoniobacterales bacterium
GTCCTTCAGAACCGGGTTGGCGAGATCACGCCATGCGCGTGGGGGGGAAGTCAGCCCGAAACGGGGTAAAATATCCGAATTATAACAAATGCCGAAAGCACTGAGACAAGCACCGATCCAGCGGCCTTCCGCATCATAATAGGGTTCGCCGGAAAGCACCTGCGGGATTCCATTTTCTGAAAACCATTCAGGATGCCGCTGAAGAATCCCGGAATCGACCAGGCGCCCCGCATTTGCCTGCTGGATAAAGTCATAACTCCCACCACCAAAAAACAAATCGATACCGATTCCTACGGAAGAGTCGAGAAATGCCTGGCGTGCCTGTTGTTCCAGAGAAGCTGCGTGCGGTCCGGCAATTTCTTCTGCAGAAGGAAGCGTCACACGTGGATTATCAAAAGCACTCTGGACCGTAGAATTCCATTTTTGCTTCAGCGTGGATGTCCAGTAATGTTGGAACGCTCCCAGGAATTCAGAACTGATAAAACGCGCAATTTCGGAAGTCCCGCCGGGCGTCCGCCAATCGATTGCAACCGTTTCGCCGGTTTTTTCTTTCCAGTATTTTGTGAATGCATGTGTAAACTCAAACCGGATGGCTTCGGTATGGGGGGAAATAATCACCAGTCGACGGTCGGCATCCGTGGGGACAGGAATAAAATCTTTTTGAAAAAGGAATGGAAGGCCGATGACAATAATGAAACTGAGCAGAATCCAGATGATTTTCGTTTTCATGATTTTTGAAAAATGCTCATTGGGGGAAGATCAAAATATCGGAGGGTTGGACATGAAAAGGTGCACGGGTGCCGGGAGTGGACGGGTTCGGCCCCGGATTTAATTGCCAGACAGAAAAAGGAGTGGAAAATCCGAAATCTACCTGGAACTGCACCAGTTCTCCAAGAAATGTCTGTTGCAGGATTGTTCCGTCCAATGTTTCTGTATTCTCCGCAGGTGAAAGAGATTTTCCTGATTGGGAAAATGCTTCGGGTCGGATGATCACCCGGACAGAATCATTTTTTTGAAAATTTAAATTGGGATTAGCAGGTCTGGCCTGAATCGTTTTATCCGGGCTTAACTGAATCGTCAGTGGGGAGAGCGACACCACCGTTCCGGAAGTCAGGTTGGCTTCTCCGATAAACGACGCGATTTCTGTATCTGCGGGATGGTGATATAACTCCGTGGGGGTTGTGGCCTGGATAATACGTCCGTTGCGCATGACCGCGATCTTGTCCGCAATAGACAGTGCTTCTTTTTGGTCATGCGTCACATAGAGCGCAGTCAGACCTGACTCTTTACAAATGCGCCGGATTTCGGAGCGCATTTCGATACGCAATTGCGTGTCGAGATTAGAAAGTGGTTCATCGAGCAAAAGACATTTTGGACGAATTACCAGTGCGCGGGCAAGCGCAACCCGTTGTTGTTGACCGCCGGATAACTGCGTGATTTTGCGATCTGCCAGATGGTCCATTTGTACGGATGCCAGTGCGGCGTGTGTGCGTTCGCGGGTTTCGATTTTTGGAATTTTTTGTTCTTCCAGACCAAAGGACACATTTTGAGCGACATTCAGGTGTGGGAAAAGTGCATAGTTCTGGAACACCATTCCTGTATGGCGTCGATGCGGCGGGAGGGAAGTCATTTCCTGCGACGCAAAGAAAATTTTTCCAGCATCTGGAGAAATGAATCCGGCGATAGAGCGCAACAAAGTTGTTTTTCCGCAACCGCTGGGACCGAGGAGAAAGAAGATATCGCCTGCGGGGATTTCCAGGCTGACATTATCCAGCGCCAATGTTGTCTGGAATTTTTTAGAAACGTTTTGAACGGAGATAGGTGTCATAATTCCTTAGGGATCATTTGATAAACGACTCTTGAAAGGTGGTGATCCATGCCGGGAAATTCCTGGAGGCGGGAAAATTTTTCGGGATCATCGAGGAGGGTGAAAATTTCCGGGAAGAGGGTGCGCGCAAAGTTTTCGCTTCCGAAATTGACATAAAGCGGGACGCTGCGTTGTTGGGCTATGAGGAGGAGTTCCTTGAGATGTTCTGCTTCTTCATCCTTTCTTAATTCTATCGCATTCGGGTCGTATGTTAAAGTGGAAAACACAAACTGAACCGTCATGATTTCTTTATTGGCAGCCGCGTAGGGGTCGAGGTCAGGACGCGATAACTGGACAGAGTCCCGTTGGGCTTCTAACGGGAAATGACGTAAATTATAAATGGTAAAATGGGCGGCATTGAAATAACTGAAAAGGAAGCCAAAGAAGGTCAGCCAAATGAGGATGGGAGACAAGCGCAGCGATTTCGGGATAATTTCCAGAGCGATTGCAAGACAGACAATAATAAAGGGCAGGTAAAAAATCAGGTACCAGAGGTACAGGATATTTCCGCGGGCCTGGGTCAGGAAAAATGTGATGAACGGGGAAAGCGCAACCGCGAGGAACCAGAGACGCCAGCCGGAGTTGCGTCGTAAAAAATGGAACAATCCTGCAAGAAGAAGCAAGGGGAGCAAGTAAACAAGAAGTACTTTTGAAAAGGAAGAGAGCTGTTCAAAAGAGGTGCAGAGAGGGTTGCTTGTGTTCCATGCATGCCAGTGCATCCCGGCAGTCGTATGTGCCCAGAAATCCTGCAGCCAGCGGAGTCCGAGGTCGGCTTTGGCGCGATCCCGGTCCAACCATTTGAGTAATTGCGGGACATTCGGTGCCATTATCTGGATCAACAGCATGGCAGCGAGCACCTGTGAAACAACCATGCGGGCGAGAGCTGGGAAACGGTTTGGCGTATGAAAAATCATCCAGAAACTTGCCAGCGATTGCAGTGTGACAAAATAAAGGGCTCCCGGATAGCAAAGCAGCATGCCCGCCTGGCAAAAACAGTACGCTAATACAGGTCGCCAGTTTGGACATTTATAAAGATGATGTAATGCAACCCAGCTTCCTGCCAGAAAAGCGAGCATCATGGCATACCCACGCCCTTCAGATGCGTATTTTAAAAACCACGGATGAAAAGGAAGCAGCAACATGGCAAAATAAACTGCCTGTGTATATCCTCGTAATCGTAGAAAATGTCCCAGCAGCAAAATGGTGATGGCGGCAGCAATCAGAGAAGGGAAACGAAAAGCCACTTCTGAAAATCCCAAACCATGTTCCCCTCCGCATAATTCCCATATAGTTAAGGACGCTTTTGCCGCAAGGGTGAATAAAATATGATTATTCGGGTTGGCGTAATCCCATAAATGGTCTTTCAGCGTGAGCTTTTCGTGTGTCAGCACCCCGTCTTCTAAATTAATTTCTCCAATAACAAAGCGACGAATAGAATAGGACTCGTCTCCCCACAGGCTTAAGGACATGCGCGGGGCAGCAAGAATGAGTAACGCAAGAATGGCCACTCCGCCTGCAATGAAAAATTTCTTGTTTGTGGCAGCAGAAGAGAGTGCTGTTCCTGGCGAAGGTGCTTGATCCGAGAGCGGACGCATCCAGAATCGGATCGTGGATAAAAGTCCAATCGTTAAAATCAGATTGATGAGAGCCGCCCACCACGAGCCGATGATAATGTATTCTTGAGAGCGTAAGGAGCGTCCGGATTCCAGCCGTTTGAGGATTTTGCTGTCCCAAGGGGTTTTTGCATCGAGCAGGTAAATTAAAAATGCGATGGCCGTAGCGAGCAGGAGGCAGAACACCACCCGGGTTGCGCGTGGGGATTGTTTCCACGTATGACAAATCTTCGCAAAAATAGAAGATAAAATAGCCATGAATCAGGGCTCCGAAGTGGTTGGAATAAATCGAAATACCTGATAATGAAACGCCGCTTCAATGCCCGAAAAATCTGCGATTTTGGAAAACAAAGCGGGGTCATCCAGCGTTTCCCAGGCGTCAGGTTTGTTTGCTCGGTTGAAGGCATCGTAGCCATAAAACAGGTACAGTGGACGGGTAGAAGTTTTGGCTTTTTGTAAAATTTCTGTCAGGGCCGGTGCTTCATGGATCCAGATGATTCGGGGGAGATAAGCGCGAGGCATTTCTCCACCAAGATTAAAACCCACCAGGAGTGCATCAGGCTGGTCTTTGGAAACTTCTTCCAGATACGCCGCCACTTGTTTGTTGGGCGAGATGGGATGGGTTAATAGCAGCCGGACTTGCTGATGCTGGATGACATGCAGGCTCACGATCAGAAGCACACAGGCGATAATGGATGCTCGCTTTTGATTGCCGGGAAGCAATTTTTTTCCGAGCCATTCTGTCCCGACGACGACCGTCAGGAGAAGTGGGATGAGAGAATAAATCACATAACGGGTATAGAAAAAATGGGTAACGGACCAGGCGAACAGTAAAGTGATGGGACCGGCGAGGAGTAGAGCCAGAGTGATCCAGCGAGTTGCCGGATTTTTTTTGGTGAGGATAAGGGTGCCCAGCAGGAGGAGTAAAGG
>CAKUMP010000229.1 GCA_934667795.1 uncultured Chthoniobacterales bacterium
CCCCCAAATACTGCCGCCAGCAAGACCACGCTCCGACTCAAAATTTCCAAACGAAAGAAAATCACACAAGCACCAAACAGCAATAATAAATATGCCCATGCACTTATAATCTCAGACAGCGAACGCCAAAAAGATTTTTTGATTTCCATTTTATAGAATCCCTGGAATTCTAAAATCAAAGGACCAAAGGGCACCAGCACCAGAATCATCCACATAAAATCATGAAATGGCATGATCCGTGCACCAAAATCCAGATACACCGTCCCATAATATCGGAAGGCATGCGCAAGCCATAATCCAAGGACCAACAAAATTCCGTCCAGAAATTGACAAATTTGTAGATTAATAACTTGTTTTCGTTGCAACATCTAAGAATCATTTAAGTCATCCTTCCAGTTTGCACAAACCAATTTCACATCCAATTTATGAATAGGAGCAAAAAAACTGCTTATCAACAGGTTTGGTCCCCCAAACCCGGTCAGGTCGTGGGGACCATCACTACCCGACAAAGTCTGCTCCAAATCCCTCATCTGGCAAAAGAACAAGAGCAGCCGGATTACCTGGAATTACGTCTTGATTGCCTGTTAGACATAAATCGCGACCTTCTGCATGAAACCTTGCAGCAGTGCAGTATTCCGCTCCTTCTGACCGTCCGCCATGAAGCAGAAGGTGGATACATTTCTGACCCCCATACTCGCACAGAGCTTTATACCGAATTTCTCTCCTATGCGACGTTGATTGATATTGAACTTCAATTTGCTGCGCAGTTTCCGGCACTGATCGCACAAATCAAAGAGCAGAATTCCGGTCTCATTTTATCTGCACATAATTTTCAAGAACCATTTCCCCTGGAGGAGATTTCCCAGGGTTACCAAAAAGCCAAAGCGGCTGGCGCTGACATTTATAAAGTGGCAATGATGGGAGGTACAGAAATAGAATTTGCTAAATTGCTGCAGTTTACTCAAAGCACCAATCAGGATTTCAGTGTCATGTACATGGGCGCCTGGGGGCGTCTTTCCCGGTTGCTTTTAGCGCTGGCGGGTTCTACACTTAATTACGGATACACAGACATCCCCAATGCGGATGGACAATGGAAAGCAACGGACCTTAAAAAAGCGATTCGTGAATTTCAATCTCAATCCTCAAAGCCTTTGTTTTTGTAAACACTTAATTTTCTAACGCCATCACACTGTGCTCCTTTTAATCCTGCCGGCCATCAGCGCCTTTCTTTATGCCGTTTCTGTTCTGTTTTTTAAAAAACTGAGCGGTATTGGTCCCTGGCGTCTCACTTTTCTATGCAACTCCGCCATTGCAATAGTGTTTGCGCCACTGCTTTTTTGGGGAAAAGGGGCTATCCCTTGGAATGAGGTTTATTACCCAATTATTTGTGGAGCTATTTTCTTTCTGGGGCAGATTTGCGTATTTTTTTCTATCCATCGTGGAGATGTTTCCATTGCCACTCCCGTTCTTGGAACCAAAATCGTATTAGTAACCGTCCTTGCTTCCTTGATTTTTAAAGAGGACATTCCCAGTGCCTGGTGGTTATCTGCCGCGCTTGCGACGCTAGGTGTCATACTGCTGGGGATATCCAGGCCTGAACATCGGGAACGCACCCTGATCACGCTCCTTTATGGAAGCCTGGCTGCACTCTGCTATGCCCTGGCAGACGTTCTCATCCCCCATTGGGTGCAGCATTGGCATGTGGCGCATTTTATTCCCCTCATGTTCATCTCCGTCTTTTTGTTTTCTTTTTCCCTTATCCCCTTTTTCTCACACCCCCTGCGCGAGATCCCGAAATGGGAATGGAAATGGATTGCCAGCGCCTGTTTCCTGAATGCACTGCAATCCATGCTTGTCGCGCTTAGTATCGCAATCACAGGGCTTGCGGCTCCTGTCAATATCGTTTACGGATCTCGCGGCCTCTGGACCATCATTCTCATCGCGCTCTGTGGCCATTGGCTTGGCATTCATGAAGCCCATGTATCCCGCCCCATTTTCTGGTCCCGCGTCATCGGAGCGATCATCCTTCTCTCTGCACTGGTCTTCCTGTTTGTCTAGAGCATTTTATGTAAATCTCCCCGTAATCCAAACAAATCTCTACATCAACAGCCCTAAAAAACTCTGTGCATTCTGTGTGTTCTGTGGTTAAAAAAGCCTCCGTGTACTCTGTGGTTTTATAAAAAAAGCCCGGCCTTTTTACAGGCCGGGCAAAAAGCAACAAAATCAAATGAATCTTTAATGAATCTTAACGGGAATACAATTCCACAATAAGCTGTTCATTGACGATTGGCTGGATTTCATCCCGGGACGGGATATACAGCAATTCGCCTTCAAATGCTTCCTTATTCAAGGATAACCACTCCGGCACAGGAACAATCTGTGTTAAATCCAGATTTCGCTGTCCAAGACGGCGGCTTTTCGGATGATCTTTCACCGTAATTTTATCGCCTGGTTTTACAGTATAGGAAGGGATATCGACTTTACGTCCATTCACCTGAATATGCCCGTGGTTTACCAACTGACGAGCACCATCACGGGTTTTTCCAAAACCCAAACGGAAGACAACATTGTCCAAACGGGTTTCAAGCAACTGCAAGAGAGTTTCTCCGGTAATCCCGCGACGATGCAATGCGGTTTCATAGTACTTCCGGAACTGGCGTTCCAGCAGACCGTATTGATAACGCAGCTTCTGCTTTTCTGCTAATGCAAGTGCATATTCAGATTGTTTGCGACGACCACCACGAGGTCCATGAACCCCAGGGGCGTAATTTTTCTTTTCCAATGCTTTGGAAGGACCAAATAAAGCCACACCATAACGGCGGCTCTTCTTCGTTTTAGGACCAGTATAACGTGCCATAAAAAATAAAATCAGTTAAATAAGTTACGCATCAGACGCGACGCTGTTTTGGTGGACGACAACCATTATGAGGAACCGGAGTCACATCACGGATCACGGAAATTTCCAATCCGACGGCCTGTAAAGCGCGTACAGCGGACTCACGACCAGCGCCAGGTCCTTTCACACGAACTTCTACTTCTTTCAGCCCATGCCCCATTGCCTGACGGCTTGCATCCTGGGCAACCATTTGTGCCGCGTATGCAGTGCTTTTGCGACTACCTTTGAATCCAACTTTACCTGCGCTGGACCATCCCAATAAATTTCCTGCGGTATCCGTAATGGAAACAATCGTATTATTGAAAGATGCCTGGATGTGTGCGATTCCGATCTGAACGTTTTTGCTCCCTTTCGTTTTAACGATTTTAGGAGAATCCAGTTCTGTATCCAACATGAGTTCCTGCGCTGTTTTAGGAGCAGCGGGTTCTTTTGCAGCATCCGACTGTACTGCTTTTTCTTTTTTCTTTGCAGTTTTGGTCTTTTTAGGAGCTTCTTCCTTTACAGCAGAAGCTTCTTCCTTTGCTGCAGCGGGAGCATCTGCCGTAGCTGCAGAAGATTTCTCTTCATTTGCAGCGGATGATTCCGCTACGGGAGTTGCTTCAGTGGTTTCCAATGCCTCTGGAGCTGCAGCTTCCTGAGCAGCAGCATCCTGCGGGTTTTCTTGAGTCGGATTATTTTCGTCAGCCATGGTTTCCAGGTTGATAATGTTGATTTTTAAGCAATAACGCGAAGGTATTTATTAAAAGCTGATATTAAAAAGCTAATTAGACCTTACCGGATTTTGCGTCTTTATTACGTTGTACACCCACCGTTTTTCTTGGGCCTTTACGGGTACGTGCGTTGGTTGAAGTACGTTGCCCGCGTACCGGTAAACTACGGCGATGACGAATCCCCCGGTAACAATTGATTGCCTGCAGACGTTTCAGATTTGCCTGCAAATCACGGCGAAGATCCCCTTCAATCAACAAATTGGAATTTGTGATTGTTTGAATGATCTGATTCAACTGTTCTGCAGTCAGATCCTTCGCACGGATATCGGGATCAATTTTTGTAGCTTCAAGGATGCGTTTCGCCGTCACAGTTCCAATTCCATAAATATAGGAAAGGGAAGCTTCGATGCGTTTTTCGCCGGGTATTTCAACTCCGAGTAGTCGGGGCATAGTATCTTATTCTTTTAAAGTTAATCGTTGGTTGATCGTGGTTGATCGTTAAGTGTCCAAATTGTCCTATTAAGGGATCATACGGGTTTATCGACCAGGTTGCGCCGGATCAACCCTGCTTCTGCTTATGGCGCGGGTTTTTACAAATCACCCGAACAACGTTTTCGCGTTTAATAATTCGGCAGGATTCACAAAGTCGTTTGACTGATGCTCGTACTTTCATTGTTTTTTTTTTCAGTTCAAAAATTTTATCTTTTCTAGTTCTCTCACTTTACCTGACAACAAGATTGATCCATATATCAGACGAAAACTGACCGCTCACTGATGGATTCACC
>CAKUMP010000230.1 GCA_934667795.1 uncultured Chthoniobacterales bacterium
CCTGGAAATTGATGATACCGATCTGCTCACAGAAAAACGCTCCGCTCAAACCGAAATCGAAGGCGCAAGCCTCCAGGTAGAACGCGCAGAACGCAATTTCCTCCGCTCCGAAAAACTTTATCAATCGAAACTGATTAGTCGGGAAATTTTTGATAACATTAAGTCTGAATTAGATATTGCTAAAAATAATTTACAAAAATCGGAAAGCCGCATGGAGGTAGTGGAAGACAAGCTGGCAAAAACCCAGATTTTAGCACCTGCGGATGGGACGATTCTGACGCTCAATGTGCTGGAAGGCCAGGTGGTGGTCGCGGCAGCGTCTGTGAACTCGGGAACGACCCTCATGAAAGTGGCCGATTTATCCCGTCTTCTGATCATTACGCATGTGAACCAGATTGATATCGCCCAGGTGAAAGCAAAAAGCGTGGTTCCTTTCCGTTCGGACGCATTTGAAGATCTCAAGAATGAAGCAACGATTAACTTTATCGCGCCTGTTGCAACAGTCGTGAACAGCGTAAAAGGGTTTCAGGTGGAAGGTCTGATTGATAATCCTGATCCTCGTTTGAAACCCGGGATGACCGTCACACTCGAAATCCCGGTGGCCACGGTCAGCAATGTGGTGAGTGTTCCGGTTTCAGCCATTTTCAGTGATGAAAAGAAACATGAACGTGTTGTTTATGTACGCCAGGGGACGCAAACCATCCGTCGCCCGGTGGAAGTCGGACTCACCAACCTTTTCTTTGCAGAAATTATTAATGGCCTCCAGGAAGGAGAAGAAATCATGCTGGTAAAACCGGAGATATCAACCGCTGCCAGCACTCCGGAAAATTCTTGATCCTTTAAAAAAAAATATTTTTCATGGGACAGCCAGTTATTGAACTTCAAAACGTCAGTAAAACCTACACGATCGGAGAACAGACGATCCATGCGCTGGATCAGGTATCATTAATCATTGAGGATGGAGAATTCAGTTCGATTATTGGGCCGTCTGGCAGTGGGAAATCGACCTTGATGCATTTGCTGGGGTGCCTGGACACACCGACTTCCGGGACGGTTTTGATTGATGGTACGGATGTGAGCCGCGCATCGTCGAATCAACTTTCGCGTTTACGTAATCAAAAAATTGGTTTTGTGTTTCAGTCGTTTAATCTTTTGAGTCGATTAAATGTGTATCAGAATGTGGAGTTGCCGATGGTTTACTCCAATTTACCCCCGGCAGAACGGCACGATCGTGCGATGCATGCGATCCAGCGAGTGGGGCTGGAAGAACGCCTTCATAACCGTCCGATGCAGTTATCTGGCGGACAATGCCAGCGTGTGGCAATTGCACGAGCAATTGTAAACCAGCCGAAAATTATTCTGGCAGATGAACCGACGGGGAATCTGGATTCCAAAACCGGAGCGTCCATTCTGGAATTATTTGAAGAACTAAATGGTGGCGGACGCACCATTATTCTTGTTACGCACGATAATCATGTCGCTCAACGCACGCCCACACGGATTGTCATTAAGGATGGAAAAATAGCGGATCCATCGGTACTGGAGGAGTCGCATTAAATGAATCTGACGATTGGCATTCAAGTTGGGGTAAAAGAAATTCTGGCGCATAAATTTCGCAGTTTTCTGACGATGCTGGGAATTATATTGGGGGTCTGCAGTCTGGTTTCGATGTTTGCATTGACGGCCGGGATTGCAAAAGGGATGCGCGACACGCTGCAAATGGTAGGTGGGATCGAGCGGGTTTCTGTAATTGAGACGGAACCTTCTGAAGACACGATCGGGATTATCGATGTGTCTCCGGGACGAACAATGCAGGATGCGGTCGCGCTCAAAGGGGCTGTCCCGCTCATTTCACACGTTTCACCGGAATCCAATATCAGAGCGCTGATCTCCCAGGGCGCCAATCGTGAACGCCATCAGGTGGTCGGCGGCACACCGGATTACCTGGAAGTGAATAATCACGAAATCCATGAAGGCCGAATGATTTCCGACCTCGATATCGAACGCCAACACCGTGTCGTGGTGATCGGACAACAAATGATCGAGGACTTGTGGGGAAACGATCCTCCCCCTTCTGTCCTTGGAGAAAAAATTTACCTGAACAATATCCCCTTCACGGTCATTGGTACTTTTATTCTATATGAACGTGAAGCCGATAAAAGACGTCGGGAACTGGGCGTTGCCGACAGACAAAAAAAACTGGCAACTCAATGGGGTGGTCGCGAACGACGCTGGGATCCATTTGCCCGAAAAAATCGTACGATCGTTGCTCCCATCACCACGATTATGGCCGAATATAAATCCGCTACAGTGGACGCCCAGGGAGTCGATTGGGGTCCAAACCTGAAACTGGACGATCTGGATTTTCAAATTTCTGATATCGAATTCTTTGATGAAGCGATGCAACAGGCATCCGCCGTTTTAATGACCACGCATCGGGGGGTCGATGATTTTGGATTTCAGACTCAGCAAGATTGGCTGGATCGTATCCAGACCAGCATCCAGGCGACACGCGTTTCGGGTGGCCTCATTGCCTGTATCAGCCTCCTGGTAGGTGGGATCGGGATTACCAACATTATGCTCGCATCCATCACAGAACGCGTACGCGAAATCGGCGTTCGTCGTGCCATCGGTGCTACCAAACGGGATATCTTCGTTCAGATTGTGGTCGAAAGTGGATTGATCGGAATCATTGGAGGAATTCTTGGACTGGCCTCCTCGTTTCTCATGATTAAATTACTGATCGCGCTTGCACCTTCCGAAAATGCGCCGGTGGTAGAGATAAACAGTATTCTTATCAGCCTTAGTTTTGCAATACTCGTAGGGATCATCTCCGGCCTCTACCCCGCATGGAAAGCCTCTAACCTCGATCCCATCAAAGCCCTTCGTTACGAATAAACCTGGGAGCACCGACGTCCCCGTCGGCCAACGTGCCATTGGATTCATTTATGCGCTACCGCGCCCATACCGTTTTACTTTACAGCTCTGTCCCTAATAAAACGCCCGGAATCTGCTCATAGCTCTGTCCCTAATAAAACGCTCCAAATTTTCCTTTTTTAGCAGAAAGTGTTGAAAAATATGAAATATTATGTTATAATCCCCCGTAATTGGGGGGTACTTAATCTTAGCCATTTCTAATCATGTTCGTTTGAATAAACTACGCTTGTTAGGACGACCTACGGCAGTCTGGATTCTTCACAGGGGGCGTCAAAATGGTCTGTAGATCCAATTAAAGCGTCCGATTAGGGACAAAGCCGTAAACAACCACTGCACTTCAAAGCCGACGAGACGTCGGCGTACCCCGCAAAATGACCGCCGACGAGGACGTCGGCGCTCCCAGAGGACATCGGCAAGCATGGATCTATTTCACACCAAGCATACGAAAGCCGCAAAGAATTTTATACTATCCCCATATACGGACGATCCAAAACAACTGGGCCATCTAAATTACTAATTTGTAATGATGCGCGTTTCCTCCCTAGATCGAAACGCGCATCAATACGCTTTCCAGAGAACAGTATCCTTAAGAAAATGCTTATCATCTTTTTCCGGATAATCCAGCGTATAGTGCAGCCCTCGACTTTCTTTACGTGACAGGGAACAATCCACGATCAGACTGGCAACCGTCACCAGGCTTCGCAATTCCAGCAAGTCCTGATTGACTTTGAAATTCCAGTAAAACTCTTCCATTTCCCGTTTCAAATGTCGCAATCGCATGCTTGCCCGCTGCAGACGTTTATCCGTTCGCACAATCCCCACATAGTCCCACATCAAGCGCCGAATCTCATCCCAGTTATGATAAATCACCACCATCTCATCCACATCCGTGACTTTTCCCGGACGCCATTGCGGTAATATCGGGCGTGTAGAAGTTTTCTTTCCTGGAGGAAATTTATGAAGACAGTAATCCAGTGCCCTCTTGCCCATCACTAACCCTTCCAGCAAGGAATTACTGGCCAGGCGATTTGCGCCATGCAGTCCGGTACATGCCACTTCCCCAATTGCCATTAATCCGGAAATATTGGTACATCCATTCAAGTCTGTTTTTAATCCCCCACATTGATAATGCGCTGCAGGCACCACAGGTATCGGCTCCGAAGTGATATCAATCCCGTACGTCAAACAGGTTTCATAAATGGTTGGGAAACGGTCTTTAATAAAAGAAGGTTCCAGATGCGTTATATCCAGAAAAACACATTGCTCCCCTGTTCGTTTCATCTCCGCATCAATCGCGCGCGCGACAATATCACGCGGTGCCAATGCCCCCATGGGATGATATTTGTCCATGAATTCCATCCCTTTGGAGTTTCTCAATTTTCCCCCCTCCCCCCGCACGGCTTCAGTGATTAAAAACGAACGTGCTTCCGGATGATACAAGCAGGTGGG
>CAKUMP010000231.1 GCA_934667795.1 uncultured Chthoniobacterales bacterium
GATTTCTCCCTGCCATCCACCCAGGCCACGCTTCAGCTCCAGATTCTGCATAATCAATTAACCACGCAAGGATCCATCCAGCTTTCCACCGCGCCTCCCATGATTTTTTCCGGCAGCCTCCCCTATGCCATGACCAGTACGCCGGAAGGATATCCTTATTTCGATTCCTCACAACGCTTTGACGGAAACCTCTCACTCCAAAAAGTAAATCTAAGCCTCGTCAAACTGCTTGCCCCGGATATTCACACGGTCACCGGAACTATTTCCGGAGACATCATCACAAAAGGGACCTTTGATTCTCCAAAAATTCAAGGAACGCTTCATCTGGAAGACGCCACTCTTCGCATCAATCCCGATCTTCCCAAAATAAATAACATTTCCGCTGAACTCATTTTGACCCAATCCTCGGCGACGCTCGAATTTTTGCGTGGAGATTTTGCAGCAGGTCCATTTTCCGCGACAGGACATTTTGATCTCACAGACATCAAAAACCCCGGCATCCAGTTTCATTTAACCGGAGAAAAACTTCTGATCGTCCGTAACGAAAACCTCCGCGTACGAACAAACGTGGATATCCATATCGATGGAACATTATCACAATCCCACATTTCCGGGACTGCCGACCTGATTGACAGCCGCTTCTATCGCACTTTTGAATTAAAGCCGATTCGTCTGCTGACCTCGCGTACGCTGCATCATTCCAGTCCACAACTACGCGCGGCGCCACAGGATTTCAGCACGCTTCCACCACTTTTTTCGATTACGAAAGAACCGTTATCCAACTGGACATTCAACATTCATATTCGCAATGCGACGCCCTTTCTGCTTACCGGAAACCTCGCGACAGGATCAGTTGAATCGGATATTTATCTGGAAGGAACTGCTGCGGAACCTTTTATTACCGGCGCCATAGAAACCCACAATGCCAATCTTTACTTTCCATTTGCTGTTCTCGAAATTCAAAAAGGAACCGTTCTTTTTAGTGAAGAAAACCCCAATACTCCTTTTTTGAATATCCATGCCCGGTCCAGAATTCGGGATTTCCTGGTAGAAGCCTACCTCCACGGCCCATTAAGTGAACGTAATTTAACCCTGCGCTCCGATCCCCCACTCGATCAGGATGCCATCATTACCCTCCTCACCACCGGATTAGTCCCCGAAGAAGTTGATGCCGATTTCGGGCGTGCGGCGCTTGGACGAGGCAGTGTTTTACTGGTTCGTTCCCTTCTCAATCGTTTTGGCAACATCGATCCATCAGAAACCGACTGGCTCGATCGTATTGAAGTCAACATCCTTCCCCCCTCCCATCGAAACACCTCTGATATTATCCAAAGTGAACTGCACATCACCGAATCCATCTCTCTCCAGGCAGAACGCGACGAATGGGGATTTTATAATGGTGGAGTAGAATACTCCTGGCGCTTCAAATAATTCACCTATGCTAAATTTGTCCCATTACAAGAGAGGAAAAATTTCTTTGCGGAAGTACGTAAAAAGCTTCGCGCCATGCTGGATGGTGGTTTTTTTATTTTTGTTATCCGGCATGAGCATCGTGCATGCGGAAAAGCCGAAGTATCATTTGGAAATTTCCGGAAATCATGCGATTGCCAAGCGGGATCTGATGCAGGTATTGGCCACAGAACGTCTGATACTGGACCGTAGTTTTAGTGAAACTGCGATCGATGACGCTGCGTACATGTTGGAGTTGCATTATCGGGAACGGGGATTTCGTGGGGCCACGGTTGCTTACGAATTCGTGCCATCGCCCCCATCCGCCCATTTTATAATCGAAGAAGGTGAACCGACGCTGATTTCTCATTTTGAATTTACCGGTAATGTTCATTTTACCGACGAACAATTAAAATCTGTTTACGTTTCCAAGCTCACCAATAAACAACCTGCAAAAACCGCTCCCCCTTATTATCCTGCAGCGATTAATGACGCCACCAATACGCTCATGGACCGTTATGTTTATGATGGATTCACGCTTGTTGACATCCATACACAGACCATTCCGGCGGAAGACGGACATCTTCATCTTCAAGTCACCGTGAAGGAAGGTCCGCTTTATCAATTTGGAAAAGTGATCATTCTGAATCCCGCCCCGCTTACTGAACAAGAAATCCTCGAGCAAGTTCAGCCCACTCTGGACAAAACCTATAACCCCGGGCACCCGCTCACGATTAAAAATCAAATCGAAGAATTTTATGCCCGCAAAGGCTACCCACTCGCCGAAGTCACCGTCAGCGATGATTTCTCTCCGCTCACAGCGGAGAGTCATCAAGTCGATCTGACCATCCATATTGATGCGCGGGCAGAAATTCATATTGGTACCATCACGATCCAGGGGAATGAACGGACCCGGACGGGATCGATTCGAAAACGTTTTGGCGTGAGTGAAGGTGAAAGTTATAATATTCGTCGTATTAATCGTGGGCTTCAGCGGTTATTTACCTCCGGTGCTTTTGCGGATATTGAGCTTCAGAAAGAATACCTTTCGGATAATCGTATTAATCTCACCCTGGATATCACCGAGACGCGAGCGCGATCGATCTCACTTTATGCCGGCATCGGATCCTATGAAGGAGCCATGGGGAGAATCCGCTATCGTGACAACAATGTCTTTGGCTCTCTTCGACGCTTTCAGACAGAAGTTTATGGTTCCCAAAAATCCTATGGAGGAGAAATTTCTCTCAGCGACCCACGGCTTTTCAATGAACGCATTTATGGAGAGGCAAAAATCTTTTTCAATTACCGTGAACAACCCGCATTCAGTTTGAATGAAGTCGGTACCCTCTGGAGCCTGGAACGCAAATGGACATCCCGGAATTCAACGACCGTTCAATACTTGTTCAAACGTGTTTTAAATTCCACAACCGATCTTGATGACGACACCGGATTTTTCAACCGTTACACGCTTGGAAGTATTGCATTTATTCAACGTTATGACCAACGCAACGATCTTCTTCATCCCACCAGTGGGTATTTTCTGGAAGGACGTGTCGAAGGTGCTTCAGACATCACCCTGAGCGACATCGAAATGTTGCGACTCAGTATGCGGGCGAGTCTTTATATCCCCTTGCGGGAAGCCACGGAAGAATCGCCCGACATCCCCTTTCTTATTCTCGCATCCCAGGCAGGCAGCATTTTTACAAACGATCCCACTCACGCCTTTCCTCTACAGGAAAAATTCTTTATTGGGGGAGCAAATTCTGTCCGAAGCTTTCAGGAAGATGAACTGGGGCCTAAAAGCAAAAATGGTATTCCTCTCGGTGGCCTCTCTTACTCTGCTTCGACCATCGAACTTCAGGTTCCGATCAAACCCAGCCTCTATCTCGCATTCTTCGGCGATATGGGTAGTATCTCTCAAAAAGAGTCCACCCTCCCTACCGACAATTTCCGTTACGCTGTCGGTGCCGGCATCCGGTATTATACCCCCATCGGTGCTCTTCGTATTGACTACGGGCTCAACCCCGATCCTCAGGAAAACGAATCATCAGGCGCGTTGCATTTTAGTCTAGGCGTCGCATTCTAGGACAAAAACAGACCTGCCCTATAAAGTATATTTATTGACAACGGTCATATAAAGTCCTAAACCACTCTTATGACACATGGGAACAAATGGCATCCTTTCTGTAATCCAGAGAGAAAGAACCGCAAGATTTTGTGTCTATACAATAATAAAATTTCCTGCAACCCGCCCACATATACTTGCAGCCGGGCGAAATCTTCCAGATCGCGACAACTTTTAATAATTCCATCCTGATAATCCGGAACCGTAGCGGGAATTACATCTTTCTCGCTTGCTGCCGTTCACCAGCACCTGCGGAGTGCCCGGCATCCATAAATGCCCTGTAACCGTCATATCTGAATTCAGCGTCACATTCCCCGCATCCATCTACGCAACGATCCGTCCACCACCGCGCCACTATTGATCATCGGTGGGTTTTGCACCCAGCCACCCCCGTCTCAAATCCCGCTTCCTGTCCCCATGCATTTCCGACACTCCCCATACCCCCCACAATCCCTAACACGACTACACTGACTTTCAAAAGCCAACGAACAACAGGAGTCACAGGGATGAATTGCAGAAACATACGGAAAGTTTTATGAGGAAAAATGAATTTCCGCAATAAAAATTAGAAATATTTTCATTATCACGTGATAACAAGAGAAAAATGGAGTTTTTTCCGGGCTACGCCCTACCGCATCCATAAAAAAACCGCAGATTAGTCGCCCCTTAAAAACAGCCAAAAGCTCCAAGAGGCAACTGCGCCATTATGAAAAGCATTTTACTGATTCGCAAACATGGACTTAAAAATAGAATGATTGCACCTGAAATTTTCTTAAGCGAAATCAA
>CAKUMP010000232.1 GCA_934667795.1 uncultured Chthoniobacterales bacterium
CGCAAGCTTCAGATGGACGTGCCCGTCGCCGAGGTCAAGGCCGAGGTCGATCAGCGCCTTCGCAAATTGGCGCGCACCTTGAAGATGCCGGGTTTTCGCCCGGGCAAGGCACCGGAAGCGATTGTCGCCAAGCGGTACAAAACGGATATTGATGGAGAATTGTTGAACGGGTTAGTCCAGGAAAGCATTCAAAAAGGGGTTAAAGAACATTCCCTGAGAATTTTGTATGTGGAAAATGTGAAGGAAGGAACTGTGGTCGAAGGACAGCCATTAAATATCGAAGTGAAAGTAGTGGTCAATCCGGAGTTCGAGGTTCCCGAATATAAAAACCTGGAGTTAAGCTCCCAGAGCGTAGAGGTTACGGACAACGATGTGGAAGACGCGCTGGAAAGATTGCGCAAAGAGCAGGGGAATTACGAAAAAGTGGAAGATCGCGCGGTTCAGTCCGGAGATTTTGTACAGGTAGATTATTCGGCAACGTTGGATGGTACCTCATTCGAAGAATCCACGATCGGGGGAGAAAAAAAGAAAAATCTCGAAATTTTCTTCACCAATAAAAAACATTGGCTGGAAGTAGGCGGTCGCGAATTGATCCCCGGCTTCACTGAGCAATTAGTCGGAACTAAAATTGAGGAAAGCAAAGAATTTGATCTGACATTTCCAGAAGAATTTCTGGCGCCGGAATTGAGCGGCAAATCATTGCATTATACGGTCAAAATTTACGAAATCCGTGAACTGCAATTGGCCGATCTGGATGACGCATTTGCGAATGCGATTATCGAAGGGAAAACGCTGGAAGAACTGCGGGATGAAATCCGCACGGAAGTTAAAAACCAGAAAGAACGCCGGAATAACGACAATTTGCGCGAACAGGCTGTTGGGAAACTGATTGAACAGGTGGAGTTCGAGTTGCCGGAGCGTATCCTCCATAACGAAACCCAGCGGATGGTTAATCAACTCGTGAAAATGAACCAGGAGCGTGGTGTGGACGATGAAGTCCTGGAGAAAAATCAGAAAGAATTATTTGAAACTTCTACTGACTCAGCGACAAAAAAACTGAAAGGCATTTATATTTGTCATGCAATCGCTGAAAAGGAAAAAATAGAAGTGGAGGAGCAAGAGATGGGGGCGCATCTTATGAATATGAGTATGCAATACCAGATGCCTGTCGAGAAACTGGTGAAAGAATTAAGTGAGCATAACCAGATGAATGCGATCCGCGAACAATTGCTGGTTGGGAAGGTACTTGATTTCATAGTAGAGAATGCTAATTTGAAACAAGAAACCGCAGAAGCACCTGCATCAGAGTAAATCAAGGGCTCCAAAACAGTTGAAAAACCTCTTTAACCGTTTTGGATCACTCCGGAAATACTCTCGAATGTGCCGAGCGCGTCAGAATTTTCGCCAAACTTGTTGTATAAAAGAAAAATAAAAGAAAGATTTCAGATGGAAAAGACTCCGCAGAATTTATTGATCCCAATGGTGGTAGAACAAACCGGACGTGGGGAACGCAGTTACGATATCTATTCCCGGTTATTAAAGGACCGTATTATTTTTCTTGGAACTCCTATTGATGACCATGTGGCCAATCTGGTGATTGCGCAATTGCTGTTTTTGCAGATGGAAGATCCCAAAAAGGATATTAATCTGTACATCAATTCTCCGGGCGGTTCTGTGACTGCCGGGCTGGCAATTTATGACACGATGCAGTTCGTGACATGTGCGGTGAATACTTATTGCCTGGGGATGGCGGCCAGTATGGGCGCTGTTTTACTCGCTGCAGGAGCGAAACGGTATGCTCTGCCCAACTCGGATATCATGATCCATCAGGTGTCCGGTGGCGCTCAGGGTCAGGCAAGTGATGTGGAACGTCAGGTGGAATTCATGTTCAAACTGAAAAAACGTCTGATCCGGATTCTGGCCGAATCGACCGGGAAAAGCGAGGAACAGATCCATAAGGATTCTGACCGGGATTATTACATGACGGCAGAAGAGGCAAAAGAATATGGTCTGGTAGATGAAGTGGTCCAGTCCCGGAAACAGGTTCCAACGGCAGAAGGATCCGATAGCTCTGAAAAACCCGAGAAATGTTCCAAGTCGGACTCCAAATCGGAAAAAGGTAGTAAATAAGAGGGAAATACCAAAATAAGGGGTAGTTTTCTTATAAATGCTCCTTGTTTCGTTGTTTTGAGCAAGATAAGTGCCGATATGACAGGGTATCGGTTGCATGAAACTTGTAGTTGCGTTAGACTGATAAATATATGGCAAGGACTCCTAATTTAACAATATGCTCATTTTGTGGAAAAACTCATGCGGAGGTACGCAAATTAATTGCGGGCCCCGGAGTTTATATCTGCGATGGCTGTATTGATATCTGCAAAGGTATTCTGGATAAAGAGTTAGGAGAGGATAAGATTGAGGATGAAGAAATCCTGGAATGGCTCTTGCCCCGCGACATTGTGAAAGAACTGGATTCGCATGTGATTGGACAGGATCATGCGAAGAAGATTTTAGCCGTTGCGGTCTATAACCACTACAAGCGGTTGAGGCAGCATCAGGAAGAAGGCGAGCAACTCAATAAGGATCGGTATGCGGATGTCGAAATCGAAAAGAGTAATATTTTGTTACTCGGACCGACTGGTTCCGGAAAAACGCTGCTGGCAAAAACGCTGGCACGAGTCCTGAATGTGCCATTTTGCATTGCGGATGCAACGACTTTGACAGAAGCAGGCTATGTTGGGGAAGATGTGGAAAATATCGTGCTCCGGTTGCTGCAGAATGCAGATTATGATGTCAAAAAAGCCGAGCGCGGGATCGTTTATATTGATGAAATTGATAAAATCGGGCGGAAAACCGAAAATGTCAGCATCACGAGAGACGTGTCCGGTGAAGGGGTTCAGCAGGCGCTTTTGAAAATTTTGGAAGGGACTATTTGTAATGTTCCACCTCAGGGAGGCCGGAAGCATCCACAACAGGAATTCATCCAGGTGAACACAGAAAAAATTCTGTTCATCTGTGGCGGTGCATTTGTCGGTCTGGAAAAAGTGATCGAGCAGCGGCTGGGACAAAAATCCTTAGGGTTTGGTGCTGAGCAGCAGGAAGAAGACGTCGCGGTAGAGAAAGAAAATTTACTGGAGTTGGTAGAGCCGGAAGATTTATTGAGCTTTGGCATGATCCCGGAATTTGTCGGACGTTTACCCGTAATTACTTCTCTGGGGGCCTTGAATGTGGAGCAATTGGTTGAGGTGTTGACCTCTACCAAGAATTCCATGGTGAAGCAGTTTTCCAAATTGCTGCACATGGAAGGAGTGGAATTGAATTTCACAAAAGATGCCCTGCGTGCTTTGGCAGAAAAAGCGATCGAGAAGAAAACGGGTGCCCGTGCATTACGCTCCATGCTGGAAAAAATCATGCTGGATATCATGTACGAAATTCCGGATCGCCAGGACATCGGAGAGGTAGTGATCAACCGCGCCGTAGTCGAAGGCAAAAAAGCCCCGACCTTCAAGAAAAAAGACGAAAAGTCCGCCGCAGAACTCCTGGGAGCGCCGACGTCCCCGTCGGCAGGTCTTTTTGCTGGGTACGCCAACGTCCCCGTTGGCCAACGTAGCGTTGGATCATTTATGTGCTATCGTACCCATGACATTTTGCGCAGCATTTCCTGACCCGACCCGGGCGACATATCGCCCGGTTAAGAGCGGTAACGTGTCACCGCACCCTAAAGACCGCTTATTTGACATGGCAGCATTATCAGCTATAAATAACCTATGTCTGTTTTTAGCCCCCTTTTTTCAAGACGTGCAAACCATCTCTTCAAATCAGCGAAAATGGGTACGCTGATTCTATTCATATTGGGTTCAGGCTCTCTTCTGTTTTTGGAAAATGCCGCAGGGGATGTGATTGATTTAAGCAGGCCAGTATCTGAAAGCCTGACCACGATCACAGGGATTTATGTGACGGGAAACACCTTGAATGAAGAGAATGTGACTCCGGATTCCTCCACAAATGGGTATCACCTGAAAGGATATGCCGGAACGACCAGTAATCCGGAGACAAATCCTCTTATTGGAGATATCCCTACTCTTACGACGGGCGTGGATCGTCCGGGCACATCAGGATTTTCCAATGCCATTCGTTTATCCACACCAGCAACTGCATCCGGAGGACCCGGTAATCCAAAACTTCAAATCGCAATGCCACGGGAGAATGCACTTTCAATGGTGGGAAAAGATTTCACGGGAGGAATCTGGGTGTCTTTTAATTCGTTATTGTCTGTTTCCTCAGGCACGACGCATCGGATCGTGTTAATGGATCGTGGAGGTTTTAATATCAATAATGGCACGAATCGTGGGCACTGGGG
>CAKUMP010000233.1 GCA_934667795.1 uncultured Chthoniobacterales bacterium
GGGAAAGACTGCAAGCCCGTACAAAGCTATCCCTGTCTGAAAAGGAACTCAGCGGCCTCATCTTTGAGCAGACCGGAAGCGAAAAGAACTTCGCCATCATCAGAAGCAAAGGGGATGCAGCCCTGTTTGGCGGCAAAACTACCCAGCAGATGAAAACCCGTTTGGGTGTACCTGACAACAGACCTTTAGCTGATTTCCTTCCAACCATTACGATAAAGGCCAAAGACTTTGCAACGGAGATTACCATTTTCAACACCAAAGACAAGGGTTTGAATACCGAAGGCAAAATCTCTCAGGAACACATTACGAATAACAAGTCGGTTCGGAAAATACTATTGGAAAGGGAAATTATTCCTGAAAACCTTCCTGCCGAAGAAGACATCAAAAAACTGGAACGCAGGGTGAAATCAGAAGAAAAGAAATTGGGTAAAGGTCCAAAGGGATTGAACAGCAAAAAGAAATAGCCCAATGAAAGAATTAGACTTACAGGATAAATACCACATTCTTCAAGTCATAGAGAAACGCAATCAGGAAGAAGAAGCCATTGCCGAACTAATCGCAGACTTTGAGAAGAAAATAACCTCCCTGTTTGAGTTCATCAAGCAGGATGAAACAGGTCCGCGTTTAATTGCCAAAATCAATAATGATGGCTCTGTCTTTTCGCAGGATGAAATCTATTCAGACTTCACAAAACTGTACCGCAAGTTTGCCATTAAGAACAAAGACCTGGGTGATTTCTTCATTCGTGAAACGAAAGACAATTTAAACCAAATATGTGATGATTTCGAGCGAACACTCAACAAACCTTCTGTAAACGATCAAGTTGAAATGCACTAAGAAGTGAGGGTTAGGGCTTAAGGTCGTCTTTGGATAATTCGGTATCCTTGAGTATCTTGATTGGACGAAACAAAAGTGTTTTCTCGATCTTCCAGGCACAACTCAATCGCTTCTCGAATACGTTTCATCAATGTATCTAATGATTTAGCCTGTGTATGGCATCCTGGTAACTCTGGAACAGATGCAACAAAATACCCGTCCGCATCCTGCTCAATCAGCACGTTAAATTCTTGTGTGCCTCGCATAGTTAAATTTTGCCTGCAATTTCATGAAAAGCAATTGCTTTTTGTTCGACTTATCGCGCTTTGGGCGAAAGACTTTCACCCCCTGTATACTACCAAACACGCTAAACGGTCTGCTTTAATGAGAATCAGTCTCAATAACAAGGAAAATATGACAAGCTTGTGAAATTTTTCACAAATTCGCTTGCCCCTTTGGCTGGAAGGTTTTTAGATAGGGGGCATCAAGCTTATGGGGAAGAAAATTCAGGAGATACAAAGCCCGGACGCGATAGCGAAAACGGCAGAGAAGTTACAACAGCTTCACGACAGTGGGGAACTGTTGGGTGAGAAGATGACCATTAACATGGGACCATCGCATCCGGCGACCCATGGTGTGTTAAGGATTGTGCTGGAACTGGATGGGGAAGTGATTACGAAGGCAGATCCGGATGTGGGGTATTTGCATCGTGGGGATGAGAAGATTGCCGAGAATATGCAGTACAACCAGTTTGTTCCTTATACGGATCGACTGGATTATCTGGCGCCGTTGGCGAACAACGTGGCGTATGCCTGTGCAGTGGAGAAGCTGATGGGGTGGGAATTGCCACCGAGAGGAAAAGCGATACGGGTATTGTGCTGTGAGCTGGCGAGGATTTCGTCGCATTTGCTGGGACTGGGAGCATTTGCCATGGATACCGGGGCGATGACCGTATTCCTGTACACGTTCACCGAGCGGGAAAAAATTTACAACCTGATTGAGCAGTTGACGGGAGCGCGTTTCACCACATCGTACACACGTGTGGGTGGGCAGGTGCGAGACTTGCCGGAAGGGTTCACCAAGGCACTTTCTGATTTCCTGGATCAGTTTACGGGGCAACTGGATGAAGTCGATAGACTGCTCACACGGAACCGGATTTTTGTGGATCGAACAAAAGACGTTGGGTCGATCAGTAAAGAAATGGCGATTGCCTACGGATTAACTGGACCTAACTTGCGTGCGAGTGGGGTAGAATATGACGTACGGAAAGCGCACCCTTACCTGGATTACGAGAAGTATGAATTTGACGTTCCGGTGGGAACAGTGGGGGATTGTTATGACCGTTATCTGGTACGTCTGGAAGAAATGCACCAGAGTGTGAAGATTTTGCGTCAGGTACTGGCACAGCTTCCGGATGGTCCGGTGAATGTGGCGGATACCAAAGGGTTTTTACCGGAGAAGCGGAAGGTATTGACGAAGATGGAGGAATTGATCCATCATTTTATTATAGCGACGGAAGGGATCGACGCTCCGGAAGGGGAAGTGTATTTTGGAGCAGAAAACCCGAAGGGGGAATTAGGATTTTATATTTACAGTAAAGGCGGCGGTGTTCCGTATCGTTTGAAGATCCGCGCCCCATCATTTGTGAATCTGAGTATTTTGAAAGAATTGCTGCCGGGTCACATGATGAGTGACGTCGTCGCAATTTTAGGAAGTTTGGATTTTGTGATGGGAGAATCAGACCGTTGATGAGAAGAAATCGCCAGAGTGGCTGGATGGGGAGTACTCCTGTAGGGCAAAAAGCACGTGCGATTACTTTTGGAATCGTATGTCTGGTTGCTGTGGGTGGCTTGACCGGATGCGGACAGGGGCGATTAACCAATGCAAATGTCTCAAAAATTCAACCAAAAATGTCGCCGGCAGAAGTAGAGGCGATTTTAGGCAAACCATCAAAAGTAAAAAAATTACCTATACCATTACTCACCACTCTGCGTTATCATTACGAACTTGGACAACGAGAAGTTGTATTTAATTTTATTGAGGGAGAACTGGTTACAAAACTTGGAAGTTTTGACCAGTAGCGAGGGCGCACCAACTAACTGAAAAATATTTAATCGCATGCAAATTCCAGTGGAACTTGAAAAAAAGATCGATGAAGCGATCACCCATTATCCGGAGTCAAAACGGAGCGCGGTGCTTCCGTTGCTGCATTTGATGCAGGAGCATTTCGGACATGTCAGCGATGACAGCGCCCGGTGGGTCGCCGATAAACTGGAATTACAGCCTATCAATGTGTTGGAAGTATTGACATTTTACCCGATGTTTCGCCGTGAACCGGCGGGGAGAGCACATATCCGGGTCTGCCGGACACTTTCCTGCGCAATGGCAGGATCGGAGTCGTTGCTAAAGCAGTTTTGCAAACATGGTGGTATTGAATGGGAAGGACATGGCGGACATGGAAATCCTATTGCCGTCAGTAAAGACGGGAAATACAGTGTCGAATTTGTAGAATGTATTGCCAGTTGCGGAACTGCACCCGTGTGTATGATCAATGATGATTTCCACGAATCGGTATCGGAAGAATCGGTACCGGATTTATTAAAGAAATATTCTGACGCCTGAAACTGACGATTGAGATTGATTTTGAAGCCGTCTAAAGAGAAGAGAAAAGAAAAGAGTAAAACATGATCGCATCAGCCAAACAGCCACATCCCCGGGAAAAGCGGATGATTTTCAAGAATGTGGACCGTCCAGGATGGACTGTCGATATTGATTGTTACCTGAAAGATGGTGGATATGAGGATTTGCGTAAAGCGCTCGGGATGGAACGCCCGGCGATTGTGGATGAAGTAAAAAAATCCGGTCTTCGTGGACGTGGTGGTGCAGGGTTCCCATGTGGGGTGAAATGGAGTTTTATTCGTCCTGATGAAAAACGTCCGGTGTACATGATCTGTAATGCGGACGAATCTGAGCCCGGGACATTTAAAGATCGTTATATCCTGCATCAGGACCCGCATCAGTTGATTGAGGGGATGATTATCGGGTGCTTCGCTTGTGGTGTTCATTTAGCTTATATTTATATTCGCGGAGAATTTCCGGAAGCAGCAAAAATCCTGGAGCAGGCATTGAAAGAAGCACGGGAGAAAAATTTTCTTGGGAAAAACATTCTGGGAACCGGATATGACCTGGAAATTTATGTCCATCGCGGAGCCGGTGCTTACATTTGCGGAGAAGAAACCGGGTTGATCGAATCGCTGGAAGGAAAACGTGCATATCCTCGCATCAAGCCGCCTTATTTCCCGGCAGCCATTGGGTTGTATCAGAATCCGACGATCGTGAATAACGTCGAAACACTTTGTCATGTGAAGCACATCATTCATATGGGCGGAGAAGAGTACGCGAAGATCGGAACTCCCGGTAACACCGGAACCCGTATTTATTGCGTGAGTGGGGATGTAG
>CAKUMP010000234.1 GCA_934667795.1 uncultured Chthoniobacterales bacterium
GTTAATGGTTTATCAAAAATAAAGGTTATGTTTATACTTGTAAGGAATTTTATATTCTAAAATGTCTATAAGGATTGCGCCAGACGGTTCAGTCGGTCGCGAACGCTTCCATCCCAAACATTACTGCCGATACGAACCCGGATCCCGCCAAGAAGTTCCGGATTCACTTTGAATTCCACGCGCAGCTCATCCCCGTGCTGGGCTCTAAGCTCCGTTTCCAACTGCTGCGCCTGATTTGCATCCAGCGCAACTGAACTTTCTACCACCGCCAGCGACTTGTTTGCTTCCAACTTCAATTTATGCACGTAATCTTTCAGAATCGACGCGCAATTGCGTGGTTGTTTTTCTAGCATTTTGGCAACGATCAGGCGAACGCGGGCTTCATCTATCTTGCCGTCCACAAAGCTGGCCTTAAAAATATCTTTCGAAATTCGGCGTGCTTCCTTGTTTAATTTCATGGCGGGTTTCCCTGATGGGTTGGTTGTCTAAAAAATCTTCGGGATTACAGTTTGATATTGGCCGCGGCTTCTTCGTTGATCTTGCGATGATCTTCTTCGTTAAGCACTTTCCCTGTGACTTTGGAAGTGGTACTGACCACGAGATGCCCGATTTCGGCTTTCAATTCATTTAAAACGCGTTCACGTTCCAGAGCGGTTGCCTCCTTGGCTTTGGAGATAATCTGTTCTGCCTGGGAAATTGCTTCCTGCTGTTTGCGTTCGGCGAGAAGACCACTGCTTTTGCGAGCTTCATCAATCAATTTCTGCGCTTCCGCATTGGCGTTACTTAAAATTTCCTGATAGCGGGTTTCCGCATCAGCGAGTTGCTGTTTTACTTTTTCCGCATTTGCCAGACTTTCTTCAATACGTTGGCGACGTTCTGCCAAAACTCCCAAAAGGGGCTTGTATGCGAATTTGTTTAATAAAATACAGACAACGGAAAAACTAATAATCTGAGAGATAAAAAGATTAATGTTAAAGCCGAATGTCTGGCCGGTCTCAGCGGCAATCTCTGCGATATTACCTAGGATAAGAAAGTTCATAGTGATGGTGACAAATGGACGGTGTTGAAGGATGGTCCGGGCCCGCCAAATGGCAAGCCCGGACACAAGTTCAAATTTACTTCACGAGGAAAATCGCAAAGAAGACGATCCCTTCCGCAAAAGCGGTGCTCAGAATTGCCTGAACAAGAATCTGAGTGGCTGCTCCAGGATTACGTCCTACTGCTTCGGAAGCACGCATTCCGATGATACCCACTGCAAACGCGGATGCCAGAGCGGCGGCCGCAACGTGAATATTTCCTGTGATTTCTGCTAACATTGTAATGATATCCATTTTTTTATCCTTTGTGTGTTTTGTGTTTTATCTGTGGCCTGCACAATCTTTGCCATGCTCCGACCACCGAAAGTTTTCTATATTTCTAAAAATATACGGTTTTAAAATTTCTTTTCTCTTCGCGTCTCAGCCCGTCGCCTGCTTCTTAATGTTTGGCGTCTCCGTGTTCGTGTTCATGCCCCTCTTCATGGGTACAGATCAATAAGGTGAATACGGCCGTCAGCAACATAAATACCAGCGCCTGAACAAGCCCAACCATCAACTCCATAAAGTAAAATGGAAGCGCTGTCAGCCATCCAAAGAAATTTCCTCCTTTTAAGGCCATCGCTTCCAATAAATTCTCACCCGCAAAAATATTTCCAAACAACCGGAAACTCAATGAGACCGGACGGAACAAAATGGAAATGACTTCCAGAAGTCCTACGCAAAGGAATACGACAATCATCAGCGCTTTCAAAGCTCCGGTGGCACCCCCCTTGGGTCCAAAAACATGCAGGATAAATCCCCCAAATCCATTCGCCTGCACCGCCCATATCGTCCAGCAGGCAAAGAATACCATCGCCATTGCCAGCGTCATATTCAAATCCGCATTTACCCCACGTAACAAAGGACGATCCAGATGATGAAGAGCACCACTCGCATCCGGCACCCCCCACCCGATCGAACCAACCCCCGGTAACAGCCCCACCCAGTTCGTAAATAAAATGAAAATAAACAAGGTACAGAAAAACCAGAATGTCTTCCGTGCCAGATCCTTGCCCATAATGCCTTCCAGAAACCCTAACAGGCTTTCCACCATCCACTCCCAGAAATTCTGAAACCCGGTCGGTACCGCACGCACTTTTCGCGTGGCAATCTGGGCTGTCACAATTAACGCAATCGCAACCAGCCAGGTCAAAATCATCGAGTTATTAATCGCAAACGGTCCGATTTCTTTCAAAATCGGCGCATGGGGAGTCAATCCGTGATGCTCGCCCGCATGACTGTCATGATGTTCCGCTGCATGTTCTACCGCTGTATCCCCAACTGCTTCTACCCCAGGCGCTCCTTCGATGTTCCCCAATAACATCCCACCAAACACTACCAGCATGGGAACCAGCACCTTCAGTCCTGTCAGCATTCTATATCTTCTCATCTCCATTGATTTGTCGAGTATCGGGTTAAATTAAGTTAATCCTGTTAAGGCTGTTTTTTAAAAAATTTTTTGCACTCCTCCAGCGCTCCAACCCACTGGCGAGTGTTCGTTTTAAATCGTAAATCGCGGTTAGTCAATGCCTGTTCCCCAAAAAGCAGCATTATTTACGTCCTTTTTCCACTCTTTGCTTCAAGCAAGAACGGAATCAAATTCTAACTCGCCCTAATTGACAAGCGTTATTTGTGAAAAATTTCACAAAGTCACCTTTTTTTAGCAAAAAAATCTATGCCATCTCTCCAGAAAAACCATGAATTTTATACACAACTAACTACAAACAAGATAGTTACAACAATTTTCCAATCATTTTAAATTTTAAAAGCCATTTGAAAAAAAATTTACGGAAGCAGAGGCGAACGTGCGCAACCGTCAGAAAATCGTCATTATGAATGTTTATTATCCGTTAAAATTTAAAATTCTTTGTATTATATCCTTGCGTAAGGGAAATGGATTGTGTTAATGGATTGGCACGTCCCGGTATTCACACGAGTGGAAGCCGGGACGCTTTTCGTGTGGATATCATGTTATGATCGAACAGAACCCAAAGGTTCACGAGGAGCTACAAGCTTAGAGAATCAGAATACTTAAATACATATAATGGCTAATAGAATATGCGTTGGGGCCCAATGGGGTGACGAAGGAAAAGGAAAGATTATCGATGTGCTGACGGAAAACGCCGATGTGGTTGTTCGCAGCCAGGGCGGGAATAATGCAGGACATACGGTTCTGGTGGGAGATCAAACGCATATTCTGCATTTGGTTCCTTCCGGAATTTTACATAAAGGAAAAGTCTGTGTGATCGGAAATGGTGTCGTGATTGATCCTATTTCCCTCATGAAAGAAATCCAGGAGTTAAAAGCCGCCAAGATTACAATCAATAGACGAAATTTCCTGATTAGTGACAGTGCGCATATTGTTTTCCCGTTTCACCGCACGATTGATATTCTGAGGGAGAAAAACAAAGGGAAGAACAAGATTGGAACGACGAAACGTGGAATTGGTCCCGCATATGGCGACAAAGTCGAGCGTGTGGGGCTGCGGATGATTGATTTGATTCGTCCGGAAGTTTTTGAAAAAAAACTGAAACTGCGTCTGCGAGAAATCAATATCCTTTTGAAATCATTGGGTGAAAAGCCGTATTCCCTGAAAAAAATTCTGGAAGAATACCAGGATGCAGCGGTGCAGTTAAAACCATTTGTCACGAACACGGTAGTGTATTTGCACAATGCGTTGAAGGAAGGAAAAGAAATATTGTTTGAAGGTGCACAAGGGACATTTTTGGACCTGGATCACGGGACCTATCCTTATGTGACTTCGTCAAACACGACGGCTGGCGGTGCCTGCACAGGTTCCGGGGTTCCACCACATCGTATGGATCGTGTGATCGGGGTAATGAAAGCCTATACGACACGCGTGGGGGAAGGCCCTTTTCCGACCGAAAATAAAGAGTTCAGCAAATATCTGCACGGGATGGGACGTGAGTTTGGTGCCACTACCGGACGTGCTCGTCGCTGCGGGTGGTTCGATGCGGTCGCCACAAATTATGCTGCCAAAATTAACGGGATTGATGAAATTGCTATCACCAATCTGGATGGTCTTGACGAAATTGAAACCCTTCGCATCTGCGTAGGCTACAAACAGGGACGAAAAAAGCTGGATACGCCACCTGCAGACGTGGAAGATCTCGCACAATGCGAACCTGTTTATATGGAATTACCAGGCTGGCAAACCTC